>NZ_MIFU01000109.1:0-24519 GCF_001855215.1 Pseudomonas sp. 06C 126
TCGCTCCTACATGGGTTTTGTATTAATCCTGCGAAGTGGTCAGTGCCTGCGACGCCGCCACCTTGCTGCTAACGCCACAAACCACTGTAGGAGCGAGCTCGCGAAAAACGTCAACGATAACGCGTGCTGCCTGAATAAATGCGTTGTTCTTGAGTTCTTCGCGAGCAAGCTCGCTCCTACATTGGGTTTGTATCAATCTTGCGAGGTTGCCAGGGCTTGCGACGCCGCTACGTAGTCGGCCTGGAACGCGGGCGATTCAATCCATGCCAGCGCCGCTGCTTCATCGTCGCTGTCCGTGGACCACTGCCGATATTCGATCAGCGCCGCCAGGATAAAGTCTGTGGCGTTTTCTTCGCCTTCCTGTTCCAGCACCAACGCCAGCAGCGGGTGCGCCAGGAATGCTGCACACAGCGCCTGCTGGCTGGTCTCGCCGGCCGTGCGCATCTCCACGAACAGTTCGGTCAAGTCCACCGACTCAAGATCAATGCGGTCGTCGTCACCGGCAAATGCATCCTGCTTCGGCGCATTGGCGCGCTGGGTGCGGTTCTGCTTGGCCTTGGCTTTTGCCCGCTGGGCGCGTTTTTGCTGCTTGTCTGGCGAAGCCATGGGCTCACGTCCTTGGTTCAGGATCTGGGTGGCGTATTGAAGCGCAGGTCGGGCGAAATCCCAAGGGTTTCTACAGTCGCGCTCCCGGCGTGTCGGCCGCGAGCTGGCCGTGTTGCAGCCACGCCAGTGCAATCGGCCATAAGCGATCTTCATATTCACTACGAAAAAACGCGAAATGCCCGACGGCTTCTTCGCCAATATCCCTCGGCGCAATCCGCAAGTGCGTGCGCTCGCTGGCCTGGAAGTAATTCAGCAGACGCTCAATGGCGGGTACCGTGCCAAACGGGTCGTCGCTGATGCTGATCGCCAGGATCTGTGCCTTCACCCGGGCAAAGGGCAGCTCGCCCAACGCGCGCCCGCTAGGCCGTGTCTGGTAGGTGGGCGTGGGCGTGCTCCAGTCGCGCACCACCCCCGCAGGTGTGTCTTCCAGCCAGCCCAGGCGCTTGCCCGGGAAATACCCGCATACGGCGGTCACCAGCGGCATCACCAGATGCCACTTGGCAAACATCCGCCAGCGGCCGCTCGCTTGATAGTCACGCCAGTACGCAAACTGCGCCCCCACAGTCACCAAGCGCCTGATCGCCGCCCCCGACGCCCCGAGCCCGGCCGCACAGCCGCCAAAGCTGTGGCCGACTACATCAATGGGTTGCCCGGCAAACTCTCGCTGCGCACGCTGCAAGATGGCCTCGAAATCCAGCCGGCCCCAGTCCGACCACGAGGCCTTGAACCCACGCAATGAGCCGCTGCGCGATTGGCCAATGCCGCGATAGTCGTAGGTGATCACATCAAAACCGTTGGCAAACAGGTAGTCGGCAAAGCGCGAATAGTGCCGGCAGCGCACTGAGGTGGCGGCGTTGATGATCACCACCGGGCGTGCGATATCGGTGCGGATATGGCGCCAGGTGAAGCCGCCGATGGGGTAGCTATCGGCGGCGGGCTCGCGGAATGCCTCGGGGTGAAGGCGGGTGGGCAGGTTCATGACGGGCCTCGATCCATGCGCTTTCGATGGGGCATGGGCTGCCCGTGCGCAGTTTTTATTGGAAGTTGACGCTAACAAAATCGACGGGCAAAGGCCCGTAATCTTTAAGTGTGAATGCCGATCGGTGGTGAGGGATTGTTGCATTTGGTTCAGGCGTGATTCAGCCGTGCTGCCGGCAATATACGCCAGCATTTCCCCCGGCCTGGCAGGTTAAAGCATGGAATACCGCACGCGTTTTCGTCTGGAGGCCCTGGGTATTTTTCTGATGGCCTTGTTGCTATTTACGCTAGGCATCTGGGACCAACAGCCGCAAGGGTTTGACGGACGCTGGGCGGTGTTCATGCAGGAGATGTTTCGCCATGGTGCGAGCTTCTTCCCCACCACCTACGGTGAGCCTTACCCGGATTACCCAGGTACCGCGACCTATTTCAGCCTGTTCTTTGCCCGGCTGTTCGGTGCGCCCAACGACCTGGCTAACGTCTTGCCCACTGCCCTGGCATCGGCCGGGGTCATGGCGCTGATCTACCGTTTGCTGGTGCCTTCGGGTCGGGCGTGGGCGTTGCTGACGGTATTGCTCACGGCGTCGACGGCGCAATTGCTCGAGAAGTCGCGCTCGGTGTGCCTGGATCAGATGGTCTCCCTGCTGTGTCTTGGGTGCTTCTACCTGCTGCATACCGGCGAGCGTTTGGGCTCAAAGCTGCGCCAATACGCAATCTTTCCCTTGTTCGTGGCGGCGTTTGCCATTCGGGGCCCTTTGGGGCTGATCGAAGTCTGTGGGGTGGCCTGTGTGTATTGGGTGCTGGGGCCTGCTGGCTCGCGAGAAGAGAAGATTCGCTTACTGAAAAAGGTAGTTGCCCACGGGGTAATCGGCCTGGTCCTGCTTCTGGCCTGTGGGTGGGTGCTGCTGAAGCTGGCGCGGATCAGCGGTGGTGAAGGGTTTGCCGATGAGGTGTTGAAGATGCAGGTGGCCGGTCGCCTCGATGAGAGCGGCGAACCGTTCTACTTCTACCTGCAACTGAGTCTGTATCGTTATTTTCCGGTGATACCGCTGGCTCTCGCGACGTTGATTGCCCTGCGTCACACCTGGTCGACGCGCAATGACGATGCCGATGTGCAACTGATGCCGCGCCTGGCTGGTTGTGGCTTGATGATCCTGCTGGGGTTGTCGGTGCCGAACTTCAAACGCGCCTACTACATCGTGCCCATGGTCCCGATGTTTGCCGCTGTGGCGGCCTATGGGCTGCTTCAGGCCCGGGGTTGGTTGCTTGGCGTGCGTCGGGGTTATGAGTGGCTGGTGGCGATCCTGCCGCTGCTGGGGGCTGTCGTGGTAGTGGTCTGCCGGCAGCTGTGGAGCAAGCACGATTACTGGCCGGATGTTTCGGTGCCGGGATTGATTGCACTGCTGATCGTCCTGCAACTGGCGGCGGTGGTCGCCTGGCGCCGTTGGCGCGGCCGTGTGGGAGCGCGATTGGTGTCGCTTAGCCTGATTGCTCTGGCCACTCAATGGCTGGTACTGGTGACGGTCGTCGAGCCGGCCAAGGATCTGCAGTTCGACACCAAAACCTTTGTGCGGGCGGTGCAGACCCTGCGGGCCGAGAACCCCGGGCCACTGGTGTTTCTCGACCTCGGCAAGGACACCTGGGCCATTCGCTACATCATGAACCTGGACCATGACGAGCAGCCGCTGTTTGTCGGGCGTGACGACCTTGCGCAACTGAGCGCGCTGCCGCGCTCGTCCTGGGTCATCGTCGCGCGCAAGGAAACCCAACTGCTGCAGGGCACGCCGCTGGAGCACCTGGCTCCAGCGTTCAATGGGCGGCTCAATGACAAACCGCTGCTGGTGTTTCGCGTGCCGTGATCTTAAAGCTCGATCAAAAGTTGTAGGCCAGCGTACCGACGAGCGTACGACGGTTGCCGATGAAGCAATCGCCTCGCGCCAGGCATGTCGTGTAGTAGGTCTTGTCTTCAAGATTGGTCGCGTTGAGGGTCAGGTTCCAGTTCTGGTATCGGTACCCGAGCATCGCATCCACCAGGGTGGTAGAGGGCGTTTTCAGTCGGTCGGCGCCATCCCAGCTTGTTCCTACATAGCGAACGCCTGCACCGACACTGAACCCGGATATATCGCCGATGCTGAATCGATGTTGGCTCCAGACCGAGGCCATGTTCTCTGGAACACTGGCCAGGCGTTTGCCTTGTTCGGCGGGTGAGCCCTTGAGGACGGTGGTGTCGGTATAGCTGTAGGTACCAATCAGGTCCCAGTCGGGCGTGACCGTTACCAATGCTTCGAGCTCCAGGCCACGGGCGCGGGTTTCACCACTTTGCAGGGTGTTCATCGCATCCAGTGGGTCGGGCATGCGTCGGTTCTGCTCGCGAATGTCATATACCGCAGCGGTATAGAGACTGTTGCTGCCAACGGGCTGATATTTCACACCCAACTCCCACTGTTTGCCCTTGAGCGGTACGTAGGGGTCAAGCGTTCGCTGGTTGAGGCCGATCTGGGGCTGGAATGATTCGCTGTAGCTCAAGTAGGGCGCTATGCCGTTGTCGAACAGATAGGTCAGGCCCACGCGGCCGGTCACTTTGTCATCTTTCTGCTGGGCCTTGCCTTGGGTCTGGCTGGAGGCCCAATCCTTGCGCAGGCCAAGGGTCAGTAACCACTGCTCGTATTTGATCTGGTCCTGGGCATAGAGCCCGCGCTGCATGACCCGTTGTTCCGGGTCTGCGGTGAGGCGAATGATAGAGGGATCAAAGGTGCCATACACCGGGTCGTACACGTTCAGTGGTGTTGCCGCGCCGCTGGCGCCGTCGCGGTTGGAGACAGCGTGCTGGTAGTCGCCCCCCAGCAGCAGCGTGTGTTGTAGCGGGCCGGTGTCGAATCGGGCCTCGGCGTTTTGGTCGGCGACCCAGACTTTTACCTCTGGTTTGGAAACGTAATACACGCGGTCGAGGGTCTGGTTGTCGGTGTTAAACGGTGGGTTTCTGGCGAACTTCGCATAAATCGACTGGTAGCTGACTTTGCTTTTCTGCCAGCGCAGGTTTTGTCGCAGCGTCCATGTGTCGTTCACATGCCACGAGAATTGCGACGTCAGGGCTGTCTGGTCGCTGTCGTACTCGTCGAATCCTGGCTCGCTGGCGAACCGGTTGCTGTGGATCCGGCCATAGGGCGCATTCCAGACCGTGCCTGTGTGTGGAAAGAACTGCGTGGTGGAGCCGCTGTCATCGCGCTGGATGTTGGCCAGTAGGGTCCAGTCGATATCTTCGGTGGGGCGCCAGGTCAGCGATGGCATCAGGACCTGGCGGTTATCTTTGACGTGATCAACCTGAGTGTCGCTGTCGCGCTGAATTGCCACCAGCCGGTACAACAGCGTGCCTTGTGGGTTCAGGGAGCCCGTGGTGTCGACGGCGACCTGCTTGCGGTTGTAATTGCCATATTGCAGTTGCAGTTCGGTGTGTTGTTCGGCCTGGGGACGTTTGCTGACCTGGTTGATCAGGCCCCCCACCGGGCTTTGCCCATAAAGCATCGACGCCGGGCCCTTGAGCACTTCAAGGCGTTCCAGGGTGAAGGGGTCGGTGCGCACGTTGGTGTAACTGCCGAAGCTCTGCTGTAAGCCATCAAGGAACAGGGCAGGTGAGCTGCCTCGCACTTTCGACCAGTCTCCCCGGCTATCCAGCCCGAAGGTTTCGGCGCGCACCCCGGCCACATAACGCAATGCGTCTTGCACGGTCAGCGCGCCCTGATCACGCATACGGTCGGCGCTGATGACGGAAATCGACTGGGGGATCTCAGTAATCGGAGTGTCGGTCTTGGCACCCGTTGCACTGCGCTTGGCGACATAGCCTTTGATCGGGCCGTCGGCCGTTTCTTCTGAGGCAGTGGCCGTAATACTTTGGCTGGGCAGTTCGAGCTGGCCTGTTTCCTGGGCCGCGTCTGCGACCGGGACCAGCATCGAAGCGAATCCGAAGGGGGCAAGGCCGAGCGCCTTCAACCATGAGCCTGGCTCGCGTGCAGAGGGCATTGCAGCTCCTTAATTATTTTAGTGATGCGGGGGGAGGATATTTTGCGCGCAGCTTAAATGATAATAATTGCTATTAGCAACGCTAGATGCCGGTCAATCCTGGCTTTTTGGCGGGGGCAGTCGGTGGGAGGGGCGGTAGGGCGGTCTTGCGCGGGGAGGGAGCAATCAAGGTTGCGGAGTCTTTGATCCTGGGTTGGGCCCCGAGACCGCTGACTCCGAAGTGACCTTCATCATGGAGGGATTATTTGCAGCGATACCCTTCAGGCATCGTGACGCTGTAGTTGCGCTGCACGCGATCCTGGAAATTCAGGTTCTGCAGGCCCTGCTGTACCAGGAAGGCCTCGACCTTGGCAGCCTGGCAGTCCTCGTTGTAGGACGTCACTCGCAGCAGGTACACCGCGCGTTTGCTCGCTTCGTCCCGGGCCGTGGCGGTGAACGTGGTGAGGGTGGTGTAGCCGGTGCGCTCCGAGCTGCCCACCGGGCCATAGGTGGTGTTGGGTGTGCTGGTGCAGATCATCTGGTCGCTTTTTTTCTTGCTGTTCTTGCACACAGTGGAGGTGCTGGTTGGCACCTGCCCATAGTCGGTGGCGGTATAGCGATAAGTCACCTGGTGGCTGTCGACGTCGAGGGTGATCGTGATTTTCGGTGCCAGGTTCTTGGGCAGGGTCATGTCGGTATAGACCTGGCGAAAGCCCTGGTCCTTCATGGCGCTGACCATATCGCGCAGATAGTAGCGGGCGTTGAGCGCGTTCTCGTTATTGCCGCCAACCGACGTCACCAGCACTGGCGCCTGTCGGTCAAAGTGATAGTCCGGGTCTGGGGTTGCGTTGATCGCGACGTCCATCGTCGTGGCGCATCCGCTGAGCAGCGCTGTCAGCATTAACAGCGTGCAGAACAAGTACCGGGTCATGAAGTAACTACCTTGCTGAAGATTGGATTAAGGCTAGACGGTTGAGCAGCGCGATAAATAACACATCGGGTGCCAACGAGGCTTGGCGTTAACCTAAAAGTAACCAGGGCGGTTTGGCGTACTAAATCGCAGGCAACAAAAAACCCGCACTAGGCGGGTTTTTTGTGTGTTTCAGATGACGTTTGCACCACCTGAAACTAATTAGTGGTGCCCAGAGACGGAATCGAACCGCCGACACGGGGATTTTCAATCCCCTGCTCTACCGACTGAGCTATCTGGGCAACGGGGCGCATTAAACGGGTTTTTCAGGGGGTCGTCAAGCAAGTTTTCAAAAAATATTTAATTATTACCGTCGCTTACGTGCCAACCCCGGTTTTTGCTCAATTATTGAGCAGGCGGCACGTAGCCGTCAGCCTTGGCGTAATCCTCGCCGGAAAAGTACTTGTCCATTTCGCCCTGCAGATATTTGCGGTCTTCGGCGTTCATCATGTTCAAGCGCTTTTCATTGATCAGCAGGGTCTGGTGCTTCTGCCAGTCGGCCCAGGCCTTGGCGGAAACGTGGTCGAAAATGTCCTGGCCCTTGGCGCCCGGATAGGGAGGGCGTTCCAGGCCTTGCAGTTCTTCTTTGTACTTGCGGCACATTACGGTGCGGGTCATGACGAAACTCCTGCGTTCAATACGTCGGCCGCGCGCTTCAGCAGTTTTTTCACCGGGGCGGCAAGGCCCAGGCGCGGCGGGGTGGCGAGGTTATACCAGAGCCAGTCGGCCTCGGCCACGTGATGGGCCGATTCCTCGACTTGCACCAGCCAGGGTTCGATAGCCAGTTGGAAGTGGCTGAAAGTGTGGACCAGCCCCGGCAGCTCCTGCTGCTTGCCCAGCGCCAGCGAGTGCTGGTTGGCCAGGTGTTCCAGATCGTTCAGGTCGTCCAGTTCCGGCAAGCTCCACAGCCCGCCCCACAGGCCCGTAGACGGGCGACGGTAAAGCAGGATCGCGCCCTCATGGTTGGCCAGCAAGGGCATCAGCGTGCGCTTTTGCGGGATGGTCTTGCGGGGCTTGGGGATCGGGTAGCGGGTTTCCAGGCCCAGCATGTGCGCTTCGCAGCCCTTTTCCAGGGGGCACAGCAGGCAACTGGGCTTGCTGCGGGTGCAGAGGGTGGCGCCCATGTCCATCATCGCCTGGGTGTAGGCGTTGACGCGATCGTGCGGGGTAAAGCGCTCTGCGGTGGCCCACAGCTGCTTGGCCACCTTGGGTTCGCCCGGATAGCCTTCCTGGGCGGTAAAGCGCGCCAGCACGCGTTTGACGTTGCCGTCGAGGATCGGTGCGCGCAGGCCCATGCTCAGGCTGGCGATGGCGCCGGCGGTGGACAGGCCGATGCCTGGCAGTTCGGTAAGCTTCTCTACATCGCGAGGAAACTCGCCGCCGTATTCGGCGACGACGATCTTCGCGGTCTTTTGCAGGTTGCGCGCCCGGGTGTAGTAGCCCAGCCCGGTCCACAGGTGCAGCACTTCATCTTCTGGCGCGGCGGCCAGGGCTTCGACCGTTGGCAGCGAGGCCATGAAGCGGTCGAAGTAGTTGAGCACGGTGCTGACCTGGGTCTGTTGCAGCATGATTTCCGAGACCCACACCCGGTAAGGGGTGATGCCCTGTTGCCAGGGCAGGTCATGGCGACCGTGGCGGTCGTACCAGTCGAGCACGGCCGCAGAAAATTGCTCGTTTCTCATCGGTTGAACAGGCCTTTGAGGGCGTCTTTCAACTTGGGATTGACCTTGTCGAGCTTCTCTTCAAGTTTCTCGCTGATTTTATTGCCGGCCATTTTCGCGGCGACCTGGCCCAGGCCGTCCTTGTCCAGGCGGCAGGCCTTGGCTCCCAGCTCCAGCGGCCCACGGCAGCGCAGCGGGACTTCGATGCCACGGAAGTTCGAGCCGACCTGGCAGGCCGGGTCCGGCATGTCGCGCTTGTCACCCTCGACAATGATGCCCACACGGTAGTCCATGCCCAGCACGCGCAGGTCAATGTCGCCATTGCCGTTGACGGTCAGGCCGGGGATCCGCACTTTCAGGTCCGGGTTGCTGGCCACGCCGTTACGCAAGGTCAGGTTGCCCTTGAGCTCCTGGAACGGTGTGTCCTTGCCACGCGGTTCGCTGGCCAGGGTCTTGCGATTGAGCAGGGCGATGCCGGTGCACAGCTGTTGCTCAATGTTGGCGTTGAGCAGTACGCCATTGTTGATCACAAAGCTGGCGGTGCCGTTGAGGCTGTCGATCAGCGCCTTCTGGCTGTTGCCGCGCCCCGTCAGGTTGCTGTCGAGGGTGATCTGGCCTTTGACCGGCGGGGTTTTGCCCTGGGCCTGCAGGATGCGTTCGACCGGCACTTGCTTGATTTTGGTCTGCAGTGCCAACACCGGCACATCTTCGCGGGCGTCGAGATTGCCGTTGGCCTGGAAGGTGCCGTTGTAGAGGCCGCCGCTCAAGGTGTCGAGCTTGAGCTGACCACTCTGGCCAGAGGCTTTGAGGGTGGCGTTCTCGATGGGCAACTGGCCGAGGGTCAGTTGGCCGAAGGACAGGTCGGCAATCACATCCAGGGTGCGCAGGCGTGCCAGCGGCAGCAGCTTGTCGGTGCTCCAGGCGCCTTTGGTCGGCGCATCCGGCAGCGGCGTGGTGCCGCCGGCGGCCATGGCCCCGGCTTCGCTGCTTTGCACTTCGGCCTGGCGCGCGACGGCGGCACTGTTGGCTGCTTCGGACTTGGCGGGCAGGTAGTGGTCGGCGTTGAACGTGTCGGCCTTCAACTGCACGCGCAGGGATTGCTTGGCAAAGTCTTCAACCGCCAGGCGCCCGGTGAAGGTGCTGCCATCGACTTTCAGGTTGAGGTCTTCCAGCGCCATGCTCGACGGCGTGCCTTGCAGGCGGCTGACCAGCTCGACCTTGCTCAGGCTCTCTGGGGCCATGGCTGGCAGCGGTTGGCCGACGCTGTCGAGGAACTTGGCCAGGTCAAACTGGGCAATCGACAGGGCGCCGCTGATCTGTGGGGTTTTATCCAGGTCGTGGACCTTCAGTTCGCCCAGTGCCCGCAGTTGGTTGAGCGAGAGCTTGAGGCCGGTCCACTCGGCAATGTTTGCCGACAGGTCCACCAGCAACTGGCCCTGGGTGGCAAACGTGACGGTCTTGCCTTGCAGAGGCTCGCCCGTGGCTTCGCCGGCGACTTTCATGTCTTCGAACTGATAGCGCTTGAGGGCGCGATCAAAACGCAGCTCGCCATTGAGCTCGCTCTTGACCCGCATGACCGGCTGGTTGCTGCCGAAGAACGCGGTGAGCTTGACCGGAATGCTCGCGCCTTCATGCACGGCACCGGTGCTCAGTTGGATGCTTTCGGCGCTGAATTGCTTGCCGGTCTGCTCGTCGTTGTACTCGATACGGGCGTTGTTGACCGTGAGGCTGTCGATGTCCAGGCGGATCGGCTGGGCCGGTTTCTCCGGCGCGGGCGTTGTGGCCGGCGCAGTCGTGGCGGGCGCTTCGGCGCTGGTGGTAGCCGCAACGGGCGCAGCCTTGCCGATATCTTCCCAGTTGCCATGGCCTTGCTTGTCGCGGGTCAGGCGCAGGTTCAGGCCCTCGACGCGTACATCGCTCATTTGCACTTCGCGGCGTAGCAGCGGCAGCACGCGTACCGACAGGCCGAGCATCTGCAGGTCGGCAAATGGTTGGGCAGGGTTGTTCAGGGTGGCCACGCTGGCCTCATGCAGCTCCAGGCCCAGCCAGGGAAACAGGCTCCAGCCGATATCGCCATTGAGCGTCAGCTCGATGTGGGCCTTGTCGCGGGCAATCTGGCGAATCTCGTCTTTGTAGTCGTTGGGATCGAAGAGGTGAGTCAGGGCAAAGCCCAGAGCCACAATGATCAGCAACAGCCCGAGAAGTACCAGACCCAGGATTTTGCCGAACGCTTTCATGGGCGAGTCCTTGTATGTCGATTTTAAAATTTAGCCGCAGAGTATAACGCCGGGAGGTCCGTGGCTGTTTACGCATCGTTACATAGTGTCAAACAAAACAGATGGACTGAAAAAGGTAGTGTCAGTTTGGTTTCTCTCGCTGCGCCAGATGCTAATCTTTGCCCGTTCGCCCGCCTTCTGCGACGAAACGTCGCGCCTACAGGGAGCTTCACTCGACAAAACGGCCACGCATTGCGTGCAAAGGCCGAGGAGGAGAGCGCCTGGCGAACACAGACCAACAACTGGGGGAAACACCAATGAACACTAGCACTGCGGCCGGCAATTCTGCTGCGCAGCCTGCGTTCCTGTCCAAGGAACGCATCATCGCCAAGCCCGGTTTCAACCGCTGGCTGGTTCCGCCGGCCGCCCTGGCCATCCACTTGTGCATCGGCATGGCCTACGGCTTCTCGGTGTTCTGGCTGCCATTGTCCAAGGCGCTGGGCGTGACCGCACCGGTGGCCTGTGCACCGGACATGAGCTTTATCGCGCAGATCTTCTCGTCGTCCTGCGACTGGCCGATCTCCATGCTGGGCTGGATTTACACCCTGTTCTTCATCTTCCTGGGCTGCTCGGCAGCGATCTGGGGCGGCTGGCTGGAACACGCCGGGCCGCGCAAGGCCGGTGTGGTCTCGGCACTGTGCTGGTGCGGTGGCCTGCTGATCTCGGCGCTGGGGATTTATACCCACCAGATCTGGCTGATGTGGCTCGGTTCGGGGGTGATTGGTGGTATCGGCCTGGGCCTGGGCTATATCTCGCCGGTGTCGACCCTGATCAAGTGGTTCCCGGACAAGCGCGGCATGGCGACCGGCATGGCGATCATGGGCTTTGGCGGTGGTGCGATGGTCGGTGCGCCCCTGGCCGCAGCGCTGATGGGCCACTTTGCGTCGCCGACCGGCGTGGGCGTGTGGCAGAGCTTTTTGGTCATGGCCGCGATCTACTTCGTGTTCATGATCGGCGGCGCCTTGTCCTACCGTGTCCCGCCGACCGGCTGGAAGCCTGAGGGCTGGACCGCGCCGGCGAAAAAAGCCAGTAATGTGATGATCACCCACCGTCACGTCCACGTGAACGTGGCGTGGAAAACCCCGCAATTCCGCCTGGTCTGGCTGGTGCTGTGCCTGAACGTATCGGCCGGTATCGGCATCCTGGGCATGGCGTCGCCGCTGTTGCAGGAAGTGTTCGGCGGCAAGTTGCTGGGCGTGGATGTGCCGTTTGGCCAACTGGATGCGGGTCAACTGGCCTCCATCGCAGCCATTGCGGCGGGGTTCACCGGGTTGTTGAGCCTGTTCAACATTGGTGGGCGGTTCTTCTGGGCGTCGTTCTCCGACTACCTGGGCCGCAAGAACACCTACTTCGTGTTCTTCGCCCTGGGCTTTGCCCTGTACGCGCTGATCCCGAACCTCGGCCACCTGGGCAACGTCTCGCTGTTCGTGGCGGCGTTCTGCATCATCCTGTCGATGTACGGCGGCGGCTTCGCGACCGTACCGGCCTACCTGGCGGACCTGTTCGGTACGCAAATGGTCGGTGCAATCCATGGTCGCCTGCTCACCGCCTGGGCGGCGGCCGGCGTGCTGGGCCCGGTGTTGGTGAACTACCTGCGTGAATATCAATTGAGCATCGGCGTCGAGCGCGCTGCAGCCTATGACATCACCTTGTACATCCTCGCCGGCCTGCTGGTACTGGGCTTTATCTGCAACCTGCTGGTACGCCCGGTGGCCGACAAGTACTTCATGACCGACGCCGAACTGGCTGCCGAACAGGCGCTGGGCCATGACAAGGGCGCCGATGCCACCACGTCCCTGGAATGGAAAGCCGCTTCCGGCACCGTGCCATTGGCGATCGCCGCGTGGCTGGTGGTGGGAATCCCGCTGGCGTGGGGCGTGTGGGTGACCTTGCAGAAGACTGCAGTGCTATTCCACTAACACCGCATAACTCGTGTGGGCCCGGCTCCTGTGGGAGCCGGGCTTGCCCGCGATAGAACCAGCTCGGTGTATCTGTAGTACTCAGGCGTCTGCATCGCAGGCAAGCCAGCTCCCACACAAGCACACTCCCGCACTTGTACTGACATGTCTATCCCCGACAGGCCGTCAGTCTTATCCCCTTCGATGTTTCTGTTTAGCGCCCACAGCCCCTATAATGGCTACCTTTTTCGCCCAATGATTTTGCGGAGCTGGTGATGGCCGAACGTAAGGCGTCCGTCGAGCGCGACACTCTGGAAACCCAGATCAAAGCCTCGATCAACCTGGATGGCACCGGAAAGGCCCGATTTGATATCGGAGTCCCTTTTCTTGAGCACATGCTGGATCAAATCGCCCGTCATGGGCTGATCGACCTGGATATCGTCAGCAAGGGCGACCTGCATATCGACGACCACCACACCGTGGAGGATGTCGGTATCACCCTCGGCCAGGCGTTTGCCAAGGCCATCGGCGACAAAAAAGGCATCCGTCGCTACGGCCACGCCTATGTCCCGCTGGACGAGGCACTGTCGCGTGTGGTCATCGACTTCTCTGGCCGCCCAGGCCTGCAGATGCACGTGCCGTACACCCGCGCCACCGTCGGCGGGTTTGACGTGGACCTGTTCCAGGAGTTCTTCCAGGGCTTCGTCAACCATGCCCTGGTGAGCCTGCACATCGACAACCTGCGTGGCACCAACACCCACCACCAGATCGAAACCGTGTTCAAGGCTTTCGGCCGCGCCCTGCGCATGGCCGTGGAGCTCGATGACCGCATGGCCGGGCAAATGCCTTCGACCAAGGGCGTTCTGTAATGCAGACGGTCGCGGTTATCGACTACGGCATGGGTAACCTGCACTCGGTGGCCAAGGCCCTCGAACACGTAGGTGCCGGCAAGGTGCTGATCACCAGCGATGCCAAGGTGATCCGCGAAGCCGACCGGGTGGTGTTTCCTGGTGTAGGCGCGATTCGCGATTGCATGGCTGAAATCCGTCGCCTGGGCTTTGACAGCCTGGTGCGCGAAGTCAGCCAGGACCGGCCGTTCCTCGGGATCTGCGTGGGCATGCAAGCCTTGCTCGAGCGCAGTGAAGAAAACGGCGGCGTCGACTGCATCGGCCTGTTCCCGGGGGATGTGAAGTTCTTCGGCAAGGACCTGCATGAAGACGGCGAACACTTGAAAGTCCCGCACATGGGCTGGAACGAAGTGCGCCGCACCGTCGACCACCCGCTGTGGCATGACATCCCGGACATGGCGCGTTTCTACTTCGTGCACAGCTACTACATCGCTGCCGGTAATCCGCGCCAGGTGGTGGGTGGCGGGCACTATGGCGTCGACTTCGCCGCCGCGCTGGCCGAAGGCTCGCGCTTCGCCGTGCAGTTCCACCCGGAGAAGAGCCATACCCATGGCCTGCAGTTGCTGCAGAACTTCGCCAGTTGGGACGGGCGTTGGTAATGGCCAAGAAGATCAAGCCGCCGATCCTCAATCTCACTCCCCAGCAGGAGAGTGAGGCGACCGACAAGATCAAGCGTTTCATGGAAGACCGCTTCGAGCTCAGGCTCGGGTCGTTCGAGGTGGCTGAGATCCTCGAACTGTTCACCACTGAAATTGCTCCGCACTATTACAACAGGGCGATTTTCGATGTGCAGACGCACCTTAAAGAAAGGTTCGAAAGCATCGAAAGCGACTTGTGGGCGCTCGAAAAACCCTGATTCTTCGAGCAATGCTGAATATCGAATAAGGTTTGCCAGATGCTGATTATCCCCGCTATCGATCTCAAGGACGGCGCTTGCGTACGTCTGCGCCAGGGCCGCATGGAAGATTCCACGGTGTTTTCCGATGACCCGGTCAGCATGGCTGCCAAGTGGGTGGAGGGTGGCTGCCGCCGTCTGCATCTGGTGGACTTGAACGGCGCCTTCGAAGGCCAGCCGGTCAATGGCGAAGTGGTTACTGCCATCGCCAAGCGCTACCCGAACCTGCCGATCCAGATCGGTGGCGGTATCCGCTCCCTGGAAACCATCGAGCACTACGTCAAGGCGGGCGTGAGCTACGTGATCATCGGCACCAAGGCCGTGAAAGACCCGGCCTTCGTCGCCGAGGCCTGCCGTGCGTTCCCGGGCAAGGTCATCGTGGGCCTGGACGCCAAGGATGGCTTCGTCGCCACCGACGGCTGGGCCGAGATCAGCACCATCCAGGTGATCGACCTGGCCAAGCAGTTCGAGGCAGACGGCGTGTCCGCCATCGTTTATACCGACATTGCCAAAGACGGCATGATGCAGGGCTGCAACGTACCGTTCACCGCTGCGCTGGCGGCCGCCACCAAGATCCCGGTAATCGCCTCCGGTGGTATCCACAACCTGGGCGACATCAAGTCGCTGCTGGACGCCAAGGCTCCTGGGATCATCGGCGCGATCACCGGCCGTGCGATCTATGAAGGTACCCTGGACGTCGCCGAGGCCCAGGCCTACTGCGATGCCTACAACGGCTGAGGACTGACCATGGCGCTGGCCAAACGCATCATCCCTTGCCTGGACGTCGACAACGGTCGGGTGGTCAAGGGCGTCAAGTTCGAGAACATCCGTGACGCCGGCGACCCGGTGGAAATTGCCCGTCGCTACGATGAGCAGGGTGCCGACGAAATTACCTTTCTCGACATCACCGCCAGCGTCGATGGCCGCGATACCACGCTGCATACCGTCGAGCGCATGGCCAGCCAGGTGTTTATCCCGCTGACCGTGGGCGGTGGCGTACGCACCGTGCAAGACATCCGCAACCTGCTCAACGCCGGTGCGGACAAGGTCTCGATCAACACTGCCGCGGTGTTCAATCCGGAATTTGTCGGCGAAGCCGCGCAGCATTTCGGTTCGCAATGCATCGTGGTCGCCATCGACGCCAAGAAAGTCTCCGGGCCGGGTGAACCTCCGCGCTGGGAGATCTTCACCCATGGCGGGCGCAAGCCTACCGGCCTGGATGCGGTGCAGTGGGCAATGAAGATGGAAGGCCTGGGCGCCGGTGAAATCCTGCTGACCAGCATGGACCAGGACGGCATGAAAAACGGCTTCGACCTGGGCGTGACCCGCGCCATCAGCGATGCGCTGGGCATCCCGGTGATCGCTTCCGGTGGTGTGGGCAACCTGCAACACCTGGCCGACGGCGTCATCGAAGGCCACGCCAGTGCGGTGCTGGCGGCGAGTATTTTCCACTTTGGCGAATACACCGTGCCCGAGGCCAAGGCCTACATGGCGGCGCGCGGCATCGTCGTACGCTAAACGCCACTGGACACCATGACAGGCTCGCGGCACTCTGGGGCCTGCCATGGATTCCGGTAATTCTACATGCTCAAAGACCTGCTTCTTGCCCTCGTCAGCTCTTCCATTCTTTTGGCAGGCTCGGCCAATGCTGCCGAGCCCTCTGCTGATTCGCTGGTGCTGCTGACGGAGAATTTTCCGCCCTACAACATGGCGAAAAACGGCAAGAACTTCGCCAAGGACGAGAACGTCGAAGGCATCGCCGTGGACATCGTGCGCGAAACCTTCAAGCGTGCTGGCGTTTCCTACAACCTGACGCTGCGTTTCCCCTGGGAACGGATCTACAAACTCGCCCTGGAACAACCTGGCTACGGGGTCTTCGTCATGGCCCGCCTGCCGGACCGCGAAGCACTGTTCAAGTGGGTCGGCCCCATCGGCCCGGACGATTGGGTGCTGCTGGCCAACGCCGACAGCAACATCCAGTTGACCGACCTTGAGCAGGCCCGGCGCTACAAGGTGGGTGCCTACAAAGGTGACGCGATTGCCCTGAGCCTGGAAAAACAAGGCCTCACACCGCAGGTCGTGCTCCGCGACCAGGACAATGCGCAAAAACTGCTGGATGGCCAGATCGACCTCTGGGCCACCGGCGATCCCGCCGGCCGCTACCTGGCGCGGCAAGTCGGGATAACCGGGCTCAAGACCGTGCTGCGGTTCAACAGTGCCCAGTTGTACCTGGCCCTGAACAAAAACGTCCCGGACGAAACCGTCGCCAAACTGCAAGCCGCGCTGGATCAGCTGCGTGAAGAGGGCGTGGTGAGCGAGATCATGGGGCGCTATCTCTAGCGGCTCATGAGGCCGGCGCCGGCAGTGGCCGGCACGTGACCTCGCATTCACGGGCCGGTGGGTATTCGCTCCAATACACGCTGTCACCGTCGGTGTAGCTGATGCTCGTTGCCACTTGCGTACCGTTTTCCCGCAGCAGCTTGTAATCGCTTTGCACCAGATACACGGCTACCGCCTTTTGCGCGGGAACCGTGGCATTGACTTCAAAAGCGGTCGAGGTGGACCACCCTTCGGAAGACGTTTGGGTGTGCGTGAGGCCACCGCTGAGTTTTGCCGAGACCTTGCCCGAAGCGCCCCACACGTTGAAGCCCCATTCTGTGCCGATTTCGATGGCGGTAGTGTGGGTCAGTGTCTTGAGGCTACTGCCGTTCTGCCCTCGGGTAGCGGTCCATTTGAAGGACTGGTTCAGCGAGCTTCTGTTATGGCCAAACCCGACCAATATGTATTTGTCCGATCTCTCCAGGCGATAAGTGGGGGACGTACGCAGTTGTTGGAGGGGCGACAGATTGGGGTCCTTGACGGTAAACCAGGCCAGTTTTGCGATATGGGTGACTTCGGCCTTTTCGAACGGCGAAGGCTGTTGCTCGCCCGCAAGCGCCGGTGCCGGAGGCGGAACATTGACCTGCAGGGGGATCTGCATGCGCAATGAATAAGCGGCAATATGCACCGAGGGTTTGGTATAGCTGGCGGCGCCGACAAACGTTCCTGCCGACAGGTACACCTCACCTGCCGCCGCCCCTGGCGGGCTGATGCCCCAGGCACTGAAGTCCAGCCGGGCCGGGCTGCGCTTGTTGTTCCAGATCAGGTCGCTGATGTATGAGGCAATCACCAGGTCAGCCCGAACGCACCGGACCGTGTTGCGTGAAGGTTTGTCGTAGCCATCCGTGGCCACCAGCCCCATTGCCACATAGCCGGTGGGTGGGAGCGGGCGCCAGATGGCCCCGTTGGCATAGGCCTGGGAGCCTTTGTCATCCCACACCTTTTCGAATTCGTCGGGCGGCATGAGCGCCTTGCCTTTATTGCGTTCTTCTTCGGTTTGCGCGGGGGCCTCCGAAACCACGGCGACTACGGTTTCCTGGTTGATATCGTTGTGTCCGGCAACCGCATGGTCGCCGAGTGGGAAATAGTCGGTGAGGAAGTCAGCGGACGGTACCGGCCGCCAAAAACCGACGGGTGCTGCGTTGGGTGAACCCTTGTTGTTCCAGAGCCGAGTGAACTGGGTCGTGAAGTTGATGAGCAGGTTGCCAAATCTTATCGAGTCCATGGGTGTGCCCCAGTGCCTGGTGATTTTTTGGCATGACAAGTCCGCCATCGAGCGGCTGGTTCTAAGGCTGAAAGAAGGTGTCTAGAGGTATTCATGGGCATCCTGATAGCTGAGCGTTGTTCGCTCACTATTCAGGTATTCACGTGTGGCGGTGCGGTAGCTATCTAGCTAGCTAGCGGTAGATGCCATTTTTGCCGTGGCCGGCCATGGCCTGGTTGCTGCGCACGCTGATCATCAACTTGATATCGATCCACTCGATGCCCTGGGCCTTGAGCTTGGGCAACTCGCGCTCCAGTACCGCCAGGGTCTGTGGATAAGGATGGCCGATCATCACGGCCGAGCCCTGTTTGTGGGCCAGCTTGATAGCGGTCTGCAACTGCGTGGTGATAGCGGCTTCGGTGCGTTCGTCATCAAGGAAAACGTCCCGCGAGACATGAGCCAGGCCGATTTTTTGTGCCTCGGCGGCGGCCACGGTCTGCGCGCTGGTGCGGCTGTCGACGAAAAACTTGTGGCGACGTTGCAATTCACCCATCAGCCAGGTCATGGCCGCAGGCTGCGCGGTCATGCGGCTGCCCATATGGTTGTTGAGGCCGGCGGTGTAGGGCACGGCGTTGAACGCCGCATCCAAACGCTTGCCCAGTTCTTCGACAGGCAACTCGGGGTGCCAGGCGAACGGGCCGGTGGCCGGGTCCATGGGCATATGCAGGATCACGATCTTGCCGGCGCGATGGGCCTCGCGCGCGAATTCGGCGGCGTGGGGGGTGTCGGGCATGATCGCCGCCGTCACCGGGCCGGGCAGGGCCAGCACGCGACGGTCCCGGGGCAGGTTCTGCCCAAGGTCGTCGATGATCAGGGTCAGGTAGGCTTTGTGGGGCTTCTGGGCAGGGGCCGCATGGGCGACTCCTGCCAGGCTGCAGAGCAGGGCGATGATCAGGGCAACACGCATATCAACGGCTGCGCGTAATGCTCAGGCCCTTGAGCAGGCTCAACGCCTGGGCCAGTTGGTAATCATCGTCCTGTGGCATCGGCTTGGCTTTCGTGCCGCTGCCGGTTGGCTGGTCGGCGCCGCCATTGCCATTGCCCAGGTGACCTTGCAGGTCAGCTTCCTTGAAGTACTCGTTTTCGCTCTCGTTGGTGATCTTGGCCCGGCGAACCTCGATATCCGGCACGATGCCCTGGGCCTGGATCGAGCGACCATTAGGCGTGTAGTACAACGCCGTGGTGATCTTCAGCGCACGCTCGTTGTTCAGCGGCAGCACGGTTTGCACCGACCCCTTGCCAAAGCTGGTGGTGCCCATCAGCACCCCGCGTTTCTGGTCTTGCAGGGCGCCGGCGACGATTTCCGAGGCCGAGGCGCTGCCGCCGTTGATCAGCACCGCCAGCGGGACGTTTTCGCTGAGGTCCTTGCCGGTGGCCGAGAAGCGCAGTTCGGAGTTGGCGATGCGGCCCTTGGTGTAGACGATCAGGCCCTTGGTGATGAAATGGTCGACCACTTCCACCGCCGATTGCAGCACGCCGCCGGGGTTGTTGCGCAGGTCGAGGACGATGCCGTTGAGCTTCTTGCCGTTGTCCTTGCGCAGCTTGGCCAGGGCCTTGGCCACTTCGTCGCCGGTCTTGACCTGGAACTGGGTGATGCGGATGTAGCCGTAGCCCGACTCCAGCAACTGGCTCTTCACGCTCTTGACCACGATGGTGGCGCGGGTCAGGGTCACGTCAAACGGGTTGCCGCCGTCGCGTACCAGGGTCAGGGTGATTTTCTGACCGACCTTGCCGCGCATCTTGTCGACGGCTTCGGTCATGGTCTGGCCGCGGGTCGGCTGGCCGTTGATCTTGACGATCAGGTCGCCAGCCTGGATACCGGCCTTGGACGCCGGGGTATCGTCGATGGGCGACACCACCTTGATGATGCCGTCTTCGGCGCCCACTTCGATGCCCAGGCCGCCGAATTCGCCGCTGGTGCTTTCCTGCAGCTCGGCGAAATCTTCCGGGCCCAGGTAGGCAGAGTGCGGGTCGAGGTTGCTGAGCATGCCTTTGATGGCGTTTTCCAGCAGGGTCTTGTCGTCCACGGGTTCGACATAGGCTGCCTTGATCCGGTCCATGACCTCGGCAAAGGTGCGCAATTCGTCCAGCGGCAGCGGCGCCTTGGTGGTCGCGGCCGTGGCTGACGGGGCGGTCTGGTCGGCGAATGCCATAGGCGCGCCGATCACCAGGGCGATCGTCAGGGCCAGCGAAGTGAGGCGGGACAAATGCAGCATGTCGAACGAACTCCTAATGTAGATGCGGCCCTATCCTTGGGCGCGACACCATTGTGCAGGGTCGCTTGGGCGGCCCTGCTGACGAATAGCGAAGTACAGCGCCGGAGTGTCCTGGCCGCCACTGTTACCGACAGTGGAGATGGATTCACCGGCTTTTACAACATCACCTGCGGCCTTGAGCAACGTTTGATTGTGGCCATATAAGCTCAAATAGCCATTGCCGTGGTCAAGAATCACCAGCAAACCAGCGCCGCGCAGCCAATCGGCGAACACCACGCGCCCACCGTGGACGGCGTGTACCTGGCTGCCCGCAGAGGCGCTGATCATCACGCCGTCCCACTTGGTGCGGGTGTCATCGCCACGGGTTTCACCAAAGCGTGCCAGTAGTCGACCATCAACTGGCCATGGAAGTTTGCCTCGGGCAGTAGCAAAAGGCCCGCCAAACGATTCGCCGGCGCTCGAAACCAGTGGGCCGGGCGCTGCACGCGCCGGTTTGCGCGGGGCGTCGGTGGCGAGCGCCGCGGCGTCACGCTGGCGCTTTTTTTCTGCTTCCTGCTGGGCGATCAGCGCTTTTTGTCGCGCTTCCTCGGCCTCGCGGGCCTGGCGAGCCAGGGTTTCCTCGATGGTTTTCAGTACTTTGGCCAGGTCGGCCTGGTCTTGCTGACGCGCCTGCAGCTTGGCATCCCGGGCTTTTACGTCGTTGTTGAGCTTGGCGAGGGCCTGCTGGCGTTCTTTGCGCACCTTGTCCAGCTCGTCGCGCTGGCTGTCGAGGCTGCTTTTCTGGGCCAGAAGTTGGCTTTGCTGGTCGGCGATTTCCTGCTCGACGTTGGCCAATTGGCGCAGGGTCTCGTTGAAGCTCTTGAGTTGCTCCAGGCGCGCGGTGCTCAGGTAGTCGTAGTAGGTGAGGGTGCGGGCGAATTTTTCCGGGTTCTGCTGGTTGAGCAGCAGCTTGAGGTATTCCTGGCGGCCGTTCTGGTAGGCGGCACGGGCCTGGATTGCGATCAGGCGTTGCTGTTCAACGCGCGCGCTCTGGAGTTTTTTTTTCTCACCGTCGAGCCGCTCCAGTTCCGACTCGCTCTTCTTTAGTTCTTTTTGCAGCTCCTGGACCTGCTTCTCCAGCTTGCCCATTTCGGTTTCCGTGCCGCGCAGGTCTTTCTGCACCCCGGATTTTTCTTCCTGGAGCTTGCCGAGCAGTTTCTTCAGCTCGGTAATGTCCTGACGCGTAGCGTCCAACTGTTGTTGGGTTTGCGCACGCTCGTCGGCCATAGCCGGTTGGAGCACGCAGACAAGAGCGAGGGTAATCAAGGCGCGAAGCATAGAGGCGGGCGACACCAGGGAAAGGGACGGCCTAGTATGCCCGGCCCACGCGGCAAAAAAAACGTCCAATTCGGGCTGGCGGGCAAGTTAGGCGCCCAGTGGCGTGGGTGTGGCTAAAAGCCATCTTCAAAAACGCCACCTACCCATGTGGGAGCGGGCTTGCCCGCGATTGCGTGGTGTCAGCCATGGAAATGTCGACTGATCCGCCGCTATCGCGGGCAAGCCCGCTCCCACATTGTTTGGTGGTGGGTTTGAAAATTAGACCAGGATCGAGGTACCGGTCATTTCGACAGGCTTCTCGAGCCCCATCAGCATGAGCATGGTCGGCGCCACGTCTGCCAGCACGCCGCCTTCGCGCACCTTGAAGTCGCGCTTGCCGACATAAATGAACGGCACCGGCTCGGTGGTGTGGGCGGTATGGGCCTGGCCGGTGGATTCGTCTGACATCTGCTCGCAGTTGCCATGGTCGGCGGTGATCAGCGCTTCGCCGCCGACCTTCTCCAGGGCGTCGACGATACGGCCCACGCACAAGTCCAGGCATTCCACGGCTTTGACCGCCGCTTGCAGGTTGCCGCTGTGGCCGACCATGTCGCCGTTGGCGTAGTTGACCACGATCACGTCATAGCGCTGGTGTTCGATGGCGTCGACGATCTTGTCGGTGACTTCCGGCGCGCTCATCTCGGGCTGCAGGTCGTAGGTGGCGACTTTGGGCGACGGGATCAGGATGCGCTCTTCGCCGGGGAACGGTTCTTCGCGACCGCCGGAGAAGAAGAAGGTGACGTGGGCGTATTTCTCGGTTTCGGCAATGCGCAGCTGGGTCTTGCCGTTTTTGGCGAGGTAATCACCCAGCACGTTTTCCAGGCTGCCCGGCGCGAAAGCCGACGGGGCCGGGATGTTGGCGGCGTATTGGGTCAGCATCACGAACTCGACTTTCGGCTGGCGCGCCCGCTCGAAGTCTTTGAAACCGTCATCGACGAACACATGGCTCAGTTCGCGGGCACGGTCGGCGCGAAAGTTCATGAACACCACGGCGTCGCCATCTTCGACCTTCACAGGCTCGCCAATGGTGGTGGCCTTGACGAACTCATCGCTCTCGCCGCGAGCGTAGGCCGCTTCCAGGCCTTGCTGGGCGGTAGCCGCGTTGAATTGGGCGTTGCCGTCGACGATCAGGTTGTAGGCCTGGGACACGCGATCCCAGCGGTTGTCGCGGTCCATGGCGAAATAGCGGCCGACCAGGCTGGCGATGCGGCCCTTGCCGAGGGCGGCGAAGGCGGCGTCCAGCAGCTCGATGGACGATTGCGCGCTTTTGGGCGGGGTGTCGCGGCCATCGAGGAAGGCGTGCAGGTAGATCTTCTCGGCGCCACGCTTGTAGGCCAGTTCGGCCATGGCCACCAGGTGGTCCTGGTGGCTGTGCACGCCACCGTCAGACAGCAGGCCCATGAAATGCACGGCTTTGCCGGCGGCGACGGCTTTATCCACCGCGGCGCAGATGGTCGGGTTCTCGAAGAACTCGCCATCGCGGATGGCTTTGGTCACGCGAGTGAAGTCCTGATATACCACTCGTCCGGCGCCAAGGTTCATATGGCCGACTTCAGAGTTGCCCATCTGGCCGTCCGGCAGGCCGACGTCCATGCCCGATCCGGAGATCAGGCCATTGGGTACGCTGGCGCAGAGGCGGTCCAGCACGGGCTTGTTCGCCGCGAATACGGCGTTGTCGTGGTGGTTTTCACTGTGACCGAAGCCATCGAGAATCATCAGGACCAAAGGTTTAGGCGTGGTAGTCATAGATCCTCTCGCGGCGGTATTAAAAGAAGGCGATTGAAAAGGGAGTGGCAGTTTAAAGCGAAGTTCCGATGCCGTCACCGCTTTACGGGGGTTGGCCCCCCATGGCGGCTGTGTATACTTACCGCCATTTTAACGCCCTGGAACCTCCTTGATGGTTGATCACCTGATTGCATTTGCTACCTCTCACTATCTGCTGGTCGGTGCCTTCGTCGTACTGCTGGCGCTGCTGATTGCTCATGAAGTGAGCCGTGGCGGCCGTAGCCTCAGCACCGCCGAGCTGACCGCGCTGGTCAACAAGGACCAGGCCGTTGTCGTCGACATCCGTCCGGCCAAGGACTTTGCCGCCGGCCATATCGTTGGCGCGCTGAATATTCCCCAGGACAAGCTGATCGCCCGCATCGCCGAACTGGAAAAGCACAAGGCCAAGACCATTATCCTGGTCGACGCCCAGGGTCAGCACTCCGGTGGCCATGCCCGCGAAATGATGAAGAGCGGTTTCACCGCCGCCAAGCTGTCGGGTGGTATCTCCAGCTGGCGCGCCGATAACCTGCCGTTGGTGAAGTGATATGAGCCAGGTTGTCGTTTATTCCAGCGATTATTGCCCCTATTGCACGCGAGCCAAGCAGTTGCTCCAGAGCAAAAAGGTTGCCTTCGACGAGATCAAGGTCGATGGCAAGCCTCAGGTACGTGCCGAAATGGCCCAGAAGGCGGGGCGCACCTCTGTGCCGCAAATCTGGATCGGTACCCAGCATATCGGTGGATGCGACGACCTGTTCGCCCTGGAGCGCGCCGGTAAACTGGATGCGCTGCTTCACGTCTGACTCCAAAACCCTAAAAGACCCCAAGATCAAGAAGGATCTGCGAGATGACTGACCAACCGAACACCGAAGCGGCAGCAGAAGAGGCTCAAGGCCCACAGTTTTCCCTGCAGCGCATCTACGTGCGTGACTTGTCGTTCGAGGCCCCTAAAAGCCCGGCGATCTTCCGCCAG
This sequence comes from Pseudomonas sp. 06C 126, assembly GCF_001855215.1. Classification (NCBI taxonomy): domain Bacteria; kingdom Pseudomonadati; phylum Pseudomonadota; class Gammaproteobacteria; order Pseudomonadales; family Pseudomonadaceae; genus Pseudomonas; species Pseudomonas sp. 06C 126. The sequence goes on from NZ_MIFU01000109.1 coordinate 24,141, forward strand.
GAGTGGACTCCAAGCGTCGGCCTGGACCTGAACACCCGTCAAAAGCAACTGGAAGGCGACTTCCACGAAGTCGTGCTGACTCTGTCGGTCACCGTGAAGAACGGTGAAGAAGTGGCCTTCATCGCTGAAGTGCAACAGGCCGGTATCTTCCTGATCCAGGGCCTGGACGATGCGTCCATGAGCCACACCCTGGGCGCGTTCTGCCCGAACATCCTGTTCCCGTATGCCCGCGAGACCCTGGACAGCCTGGTCACCCGTGGCTCGTTCCCGGCGCTGATGCTGGCCCCGGTGAACTTCGATGCCCTGTATGCGCAAGAGCTGCAGCGCATGCAACAGGAAGGCGCGCCGACGGTTCAGTAAGCTGAACCCGACGCCGCTC
>NZ_MIFU01000110.1:0-23915 GCF_001855215.1 Pseudomonas sp. 06C 126
GGCAATGCGGGGAGTCAGGTTCACAGCGTTATCGTTAGCGACCTTCGCGAGCAAGCTCGCTCCTACAAAATACCGGCAGGCGTCCAACCCCGCCCACTGGTAGGAGCGAGCTTGCTCGCGAAAAACCTCAGGGCAACGCGGGGAGTCAGGTCCCCCGGGTTATCGTTAACGACCTTCGCGAGCAAGCTCGCTCCTACATGGGGTCAGGATTGTTGGCGTTCGGCCTTGGTCTGCGCCACTTTATCGCGCAGGTAAACCGGCGCGGCTTGATCGGCGGGGACTGCCTCGCCGCGCTCCCAGGCAAAACGCGCCAGGGTCAGCAGGTCTTCGGCATGGGGCAGCATCGCGGCATCCTGGCCGACCGTGGGCACGGCGATACGCTCGCCATACCCCCACCCCGTACCGGCGCCAAACCAGTCACCGCTGGCATCCGCCGGCAAGGCAGCGGCCTCGGGCGGCTGCACGGCCTCGACACCGACCAGGCGCATCTCACCACCGGTTTCGCGGTAGCAGCCCCAATAGACTTCATCCATCCGCGCATCAATGGCTGCCGCGACCTGCGACGCACCATGCTCACGCAGGGCACGCTGTGCCAGCACTGCCAGGTTGGACACCGGCAACACCGGCCGCTCCAGGGCGAACGCCAGGCCCTGCACCACACCAATGGCGATACGCACACCGGTGAACGCACCCGGGCCACGGCCAAAAGCGATGGCGTCCACCGCCGACAAGGTGGTGCCGGCATCGAGCAATAACTGCTTGATCATCGGCAGCAGCTTTTGCGCGTGCAAGCGGGGGATCACCTCATAGTGGCTCGTGACCTTGCCGTCATGCAGCAGGGCAACGGAGCAAGCTTCAGTCGCGGTGTCCAGGGCCAGCAGGGTGCTCATCGGTGTGGGTGTCCAAATCGAAAAAAAGTGCGCCAGTATAAACAACAACGGCCCGCAAGCGGGCCGTTGAACATCAAGCCGATCGTCAGATCAGTTCAGCGCTTGCAGCACCTTGGCGGTGATGGCTTCAACCGAACCAACGCCTGGGATGTGGCTGTATTTCGGCTTGCCCTGGGCAGCCGACAGCTTCTGGTAGAACTCCACCAGCGGCTTGGTCTGGGAGTGGTAGACCGACAGGCGATGACGCACGGTTTCTTCGGTATCGTCTTTGCGCTGTACCAGGTCGTCACCGGTTACATCATCCTTGCCAGCCACTTTTGGCGGGTTGTAGACGATGTGGTAGACGCGGCCCGACGCTTCGTGAACGCGGCGACCGGCAATACGCTGGACGATCTCTTCATCTTCAACGGCGATTTCAACCACGGCGTCCAGTTCAACGCCCGCCTTCACCAGGGCTTCGGCCTGGGGAATGGTGCGTGGGAAACCGTCGAACAGGAAACCGTTCTTGCAGTCTTCCTGGCTGATGCGTTCCTTGACCAGGTTGATGATCAGGTCATCGGAGACCAGGCCACCGCTGTCCATCACGCTCTTGGCGATCAGGCCCAGCTCGGTGCCGGCCTTGACGGCAGCGCGCAGCATGTCGCCAGTGGAGATTTGTGGAATGCCGAACTTTTCAGTGATGAACTTTGCCTGAGTACCTTTACCGGCCCCGGGAGCTCCCAGCAGAATGACGCGCATCGATGTGCTCCTCAATTTTTTATAGAGATGACGCTCGGATTCGCCGCGTGGGGCCAATCTCGTAGAATATGCTCGTAAAAATACGAATCCAGGCCGCCCAAACGGCCAAAGGCTGATCAAGATACACAGCGAGCCCTAACCACACAAGCCGCCAAAAGTCGGAAGAACCCGCACCACACAAGCCTTTTGGTCGCGGTATCCCTTGGTGCAACCCCGACACAAAACCGCCGGCAGAGCCCTTTCGGGTCAACCGGCGGTTTTGTGTGCAAGCCCTTGAGAACACGTCAGAAATGTCAGCCGGTATTACGCAGCCCGGCGGCAATACCGGCCACGGACACCAGCAGCGCCTGTTCCAGAGGGCTGTCCTGTGTCGCTTCCTGCTGGCGGGACCGGGCCAGCAGTTCGGCCTGCAACAGGTGCAACGGGTCGAGGTAGGTGTTGCGCAGGCGGATGAACTCCAGGGTGTCGGGACTGTGCGCCAGCAACTGCGATTGCCCGGTCAGGCCAAGCACCACCGCGCACGCCTGCGACAATAGGTCGCGTAAATGCGCCCCCAGTGGCAGCAGGTCAGGCTGCACCAGACGCTCGTCATACAGGCGGGCGATATCGGCGTCGGCCTTGGCCAGGACCATTTCCAGCATGTCGATACGGGTGCGGAAGAACGGCCACTGTTCGCGCATCTGCCCCAGCAACTCGCCTTCGCCACGCTCCAGGGCCTTGCTCAAGGCCGCTTCCCAACCCAGCCAGGCCGGCAGCATCAGGCGGGTCTGGGTCCAGCCGAAAATCCACGGGATCGCCCGCAGGCTTTCGATGCCTCCCGCACGGCGCTTGGCCGGGCGACTGCCCAGGGGCAAGCGGCCCAGCTCCTGTTCGGGCGTGGACTGGCGGAAGTACTCGACGAACTGCGGATTTTCCCGCACCACGGCGCGATAGGCGCTGACGCCATCGGCCGCCAACTCATCCATCAAATGCCGCCAGGCCGGCTCCGGTGGCGGCGGTGGCAACAAGGTCGCCTCCAGCACCGCGGCCAGGTACAGATTGAGGTTCTGCTCGGCGATGTCCGGCAAGCCGAACTTGAAGCGAATCATCTCGCCTTGCTCGGTGGTGCGAAAACGCCCGGCGACCGAACCCGGCGGCTGCGACAGAATCGCCGCGTGGGCCGGGCCGCCGCCACGGCCAACGGTGCCACCGCGCCCATGGAACAACAACAGTTCCACCTGCTGCTCGCGGCAGATATCCACCAGGCGCTCCTGGGCCCGGTACTGGGCCCAGGCAGCAGCGGTGGTGCCAGCGTCCTTGGCCGAATCCGAATAGCCGATCATCACTTCCTGCGGGCCTTGCAACCGCGCGCGGTAGCCGGGCAACAGCAACAGGCGTTCGATCACCGGGCCGGCGTTGTCCAGGTCGGCCAGGGTCTCGAACAACGGCACCACGCGCATCGGCCGCTGCACCCCGGACTCCTTGAGCAGCAACTGCACCGCCAACACATCGGATGCCGCGCCCGCCATGGAGATGACGTAGGAACCGAGGGACGCCGCCGGCGCAGCGGCAATTTCCTTACAGGTATTGAGCACTTCGGCGGTGTCGGCCGAAGGCTTGAAGTAGCCTGGCAACAAGGGGCGACGGTTGGCCAGCTCCTTCATCAGGAAGGTGATGCGCGCATCTTCGTCCCAGTCTTCATAGCGGCCCAGGCCCAGGTAATCGGTGATCTCGGTCATCGCCGCCGAATGCCGGCTGGAGTCCTGGCGCACGTCCAGGCGTACCAGGAACAGGCCAAACGTTACCGCACGGCGCAGGCAATCAAGCAGCGGGCCGTCGGCAATCACTCCCATGCCACAGGCGTGCAGGGACTGATAGCACAACTCCAGCGGTTCCAGCAGGTCGCGGTTGTTTTGCAATACATCGGCCGGCGCCGGGGTGCTGCTGGTCAACGCCGCATGCGCCCAATTGCGTGTGGCGCGCAGGCGTTCGCGCAGTTGCTTGAGCAAGGCCCGGTAAGGCTCGACGCTGTCACCGACCTTGGCCTGCAACTCAGGGCTGGCCTGCTGCATCGACAGTTCGGATGCCAGGTGATCGATATCGCGCAAGTACAGGTCCGCAGCCATCCAGCGCGCCAGCAACAGCACTTTGCGGGTCACGGGTGCCGTCACGTTGGGGTTGCCGTCGCGGTCACCGCCCATCCACGAGGCAAAGCGGATCGGTGCCGCCTCCAAGGGCAGGCGCAGGCCGGTGGCGGCGTGCAAGGCTTGATCGGCTTTGCGCAGGTAGTTGGGGATGGCATGCCACAGCGAATGCTCGATCACCGCGAATCCCCACTTGGCCTCGTCCACCGGAGTGGGCCGGGTGCGGCGAATTTCTTCGGTGTGCCAGGCTTCGGCGATCAGCCGTTGCAAACGTTGGCGAATCTGCTCGCGCTCAGCGCTGGTCAGGTCACGGTGATCCTGCAAGGCCAATTGTGCGGCGATAGCGTCGTATTTCTGGATCAGCGTGCGGCGCGCAACCTCGGTCGGGTGGGCGGTGAGCACCAGCTCGATTTCCAGGCGCGCCAACTGCCGGGCCAGGGATTCGCTGCTATGGCCTTCACGCTGCAAGCGCGCCAGCAACTCGGGCAGTACCCGCGATTCGAACGGGGCCGGCTGTGATTCATCGCGCCGGTGAATCAGTTGATACTGCTCAGCGATATTGGCCAGGTTGAGGAACTGGTTGAACGCACGCGCCACCGGCAGCAACTCGTCTTCTTGCAACTGGTTGAGGCTGGCACTCAGCTCTTCGCCGGCCGCCGCCTCCGTGGCGCCACCACGGCGATCGGCCTTGGCGCCTTTGCGAATCTGCTCGATCTTGTCGAGGAACTCATCACCGTACTGCTCTCGAATCGTGTTGCCCAGCAGCTCACCCAGCAGGTGAACATCTTCACGCAAACGTGCATCGATATCGCTCATCAGCCAATCTCCAGCCAGGAATCCGGGACGCTTTGATCTGCAAGAGTGCCGATCAAGGCGCGGTCTTACAAGCGATGTTCGGCAGCGACGCGCTTACAACTTTGTGGGTTGCAGCTAGTCTCAAGGGTACGTCGTGGCGTTATCCACGCCGCGACCGGTCACTCATCACCGCCCGCTACCCTGGGCATAACTGAGGTTGCCATGAAAATCCGAGAACTGGCCCAGCAATGGGAAGAAACCGCCAAGGGTCGCCTGACCAAGACCGAATATGCCATCCACCTGGATGTAGAGGCCGCCGCACGGCTGGCGGCCATCCGCGAGATGTACCCCAAGCGCAGCACCGAGGAATTGCTCGGTGAGCTGATCGGCGCCGCCCTCGAAGAGCTGGAAGCCAGCTTCCCCTATATCCGGGGCCAGCATGTGATTGCCACCGATGAAGAGGGCGATCCTTTGTATGAGGACGTGGGCCCAACCCCGCGCTTCCTGTCGCTTTCACGACGCTACCTGCAGGATATGTCGGGCATGCCTGACGATCAGAAACACTGATAAACATCCGCTGAAAAACACCATCCCCCCGGCTACCGGGCCTTTTATAGGCCCGGCATACCTCTGCGCATGGCAAAAGTTCCGATTTTTAAACGCTGACCCTTCAGTCAGATTTGTTCAGATGTTTTTTCGGGCAAATCGCCATCTTTGGCTGAACTATTCAAAAAAGCCTCGGGTCACAGCCAGTAAGCCATCACTTGGAACAGGCGTTTGAAAAGGCAAACTGAGCTTCACCGCCAAAACGCAGACGCTGAACACCGTAGATGGATTTGATGTTTTTCAGGAGTTATCCAATGGAGTTGAAGACGATGAAGACCAGCACTGCCAAATCCTCGTTTAACCACCTGCGCGGGCTTAAATTGGCCGCGTTGGCAATCGGCACCAGCTTCGTCCTCGCGGGCTGCGCCGGCAACCCGCCGACCGAGCAGTACGCGGTGACCCAATCGGCCGTGAACAGCGCCGTCAGCGCTGGCGGTACCGAATACGCTGCCGTGGAAATGAAAGCTGCCCAGGACAAGCTCAAGCAAGCCGAGCTGGCCATGCATGACAAGAAGTACGACGAAGCCCGTCGTCTGGCCGAACAGGCTGAGTGGGACGCTCGCGTTGCAGAGCGTAAGGCCCAGGCTGCCAAGGCTGATCTGGCGCTCAAGGATTCCCAGAAGGCTGTTCAGGAGCTGCGTAACGAAGGCATGCGTCCTGCTGTGATCCAGCAGAAGTAAGCAGCGCCCTTGTTTGCATCGCACCCGAAATCGAATTGAAAGGACGACACCATTATGCGTAAACAATTGATGATCCCTGCCCTGCTGGCGATGAGCGTTGCACTGGCGGCCTGCTCCACACCGCCTAACGCCAACCTGGAAAATGCACGGACCAATTTCTCGGCCCTGCAAGCCAACCCGCAAGCGACCAAAATCGCCGCCCTGGAAACCAAGGACGCCAGCGAATGGCTGGACAAGGCCGACAAGGCCTACCGCGACAAGGAAGACGAGAAGAAGGTCGACCAGCTGGCCTACCTGACCAACCAGCGCGTTGAAGTCGCCAAGGACACCATCGCCCTGCGCGAGTCCGAAGCCAAGCTGAAAAATGCCGGTGACGAACGTGCCCGCGCCTTGCTCGAGGCCCGTGACGCGCAGATCAAGCAACTGCAAAACAGCTTGAATGCCAAGCAGACCGAACGCGGCACCCTGGTGACTTTCGGTGACGTGCTGTTCGCTACCAACAAGGCCGACCTGAAATCCAGCGGTCTGATGAACATCAACAAACTGGCGCAATTCCTCCAGGAAAACCCGGATCGCAAAGTAATCGTCGAAGGCTACACCGATAGCACCGGCAGCGCGGCCTACAACCAGACCCTGTCTGAGCGCCGTGCCACTTCGGTACAGGTTGCGCTGATCAAGATGGGCGTTAACCCAAGCCGCATCGTGACCGCAGGCTATGGCAAGGAATACCCGATTGCCGATAACGGCAGCGTTTCGGGCCGTGCCATGAACCGTCGCGTTGAAGTGACCATCTCCAACGACAACCAGCCGGTCAAGCCACGTTCTTCGGTGCAATAACCGCCTGACGTCTACCGGTCTGAAAGCCCTGCCTGAGTTCCAGGCAGGGCTTTTTTTTGCAAAAGAAACACCTGCCGACCGGTTGCTTGCGGTTAGCCGAAGTTGACCGGATTGTTGTTCTCCTGCGGCATCATGTTCTGCATACCCTGCTGTTTTTCGCCATTCATCTGTTTGCGTGGCGAGTCTTGCTCATCCCCTTCGCCGGCGCCCTGAGAGCCGCCTGCACCACCGGCACTGGCCAACAGCATCTCCAGGAGCTTTCTCAAGGCTTCAGGATCCGTTTTGCCCTGCTGCTGAGCACCGCCCACGTCCTTGCCGACCATGTTGCCGGAATCACCAAGGCCGCCGCCGCCGAAATTACCAAACCCGCTAAAACCACCTATTCCACCAATACTCATCGCGATACTCCACCTAATTGAGGGTTGCTTGTCAGCGGTGCTGACCCCCCAATCAGTGGCTTCATACAGAATGTGGTTCCAAAAATTACCGGTTTGCTTACTGCTCCAGCTGTGGGGTTTCCTGGCCCATGCAGCGCACTGCCTGCTTCTTGCTGTTTACCAGCACACCCGTCAGCCCCTTTTGCTCGGTGTCGAACAACACCAGCACGCCATCAACGCATTGCGCCACCTGGGGTGCCGGGGTCAGGGAGACTTTATAGTCTTCGCCGGGCACGGTCTTGAGCATGGTGTAGTCGCTGAGCAGCAACGCATCCTCGGGCTTGGCGAAGTGCAGGTAACCGTAGTACCACAGGCAACCCACGGTGCCGATGATGGTGCCGATGCCGGTGAGGATCAGGGGGATCATGTTGCGTTCTTCGCTCATTGCGGACTCTCTGATGGTTCAACTTGAGGATTGGCGGCCGCCGGGTAATTGGGGATCTCCCCCAGGCGGCGCAGGCCATTGAAATGCTGCGGGTCGTCAAGGTAGCGCAGCATCACGGTTTGCCAGGTCTTGTCGGCAAAGGTCTGCACATGCCCACCCCGGGTCAGTTGCAGCACCCTGGGCGGCGGCGCAGCTTGATACAGACGGATGCCGTTGGAAAGCGGCACGATCGGATCATCCAGACTGTGGAACAGCAGTTTCGGCACGCCGGTCAGCTGTGGCATGCCGTGGATCGCGCTGTCGGCGTCCGGCACCAGCCATGACAACGGCACCTGAAACGGCCATGTTAGCCAGGAAGTACTCAGGGCGAATTGCCCTACATCACGATAACTGGCAGGCACCCCGTCCAGCACCAGCGCCTTGAGCCGGGGTTGGCGCGCAGGGTGAGCCGCCAGGTAATGCACCGCCAACGCCCCGCCCAGGCTCTGGCCCAGGACGACCAGCGGCTGGCCCTGGGCCTCGGGCGCCTGGTCGAGCCACTGGAAAGCGGCATCCAAGTCCTGGTAGATGGCCGGCAATGAAGGTTTGCCTTGCGATACGCCATAGCCGCGGTAGTCCAGCATCAGCACTTGATAGCCCTGGGCCGGCAACCACCAACTGCCCCCCAGGTGCCCGGACAGGTTGCCACCGTTGCCGTGCAGGTGCAGCACCGTGCCCTTGAGCGGCACGCCGGGCTTGGCCGGTAGCCACCAGGCCCGCAGCTGCACGCCGTCGGCGGTGGTCAGGGTGACGTCACGGTATTCCAGGCGCGCCTGTTGCGGGGTAAAGGGCAGGCCGGGCTCGGGGTAGAACAACAGCGAGCTGCAGCCATTGAGGGTCAGAAGCAGGCATAGAATGGCGAGCAGTCTCATCCGTTGAAACCTCGTAAGTGGGTGAGGACACTGTAGGAGCCGGCTTGCCGGCGATCGCAGTCTACCCGTGATACAGCCTTGTCTGGCGGATCGCTATCGCCGGCAAGCCGGCTCCTACAGTTGATGGGGTGGGTCAGAGGATGTTGGAGTAATCCGCCTCGATCCGATCCAGGCTCAGGTGGTTGAGGAAGTTTGAGAAGCACATCCACGCCGACAAGGCGTTCATGTCGCGGAACTGGTCCGGCAGGTATTTAGGCGGCACCACCAGGCCTTCGTCCACCAACTGGCGCAAGGTGCGCATGTCTTCCAGGGTGGTCTTGCCGCAGAACAACAGCGGCACCTGCTCCAACTTGCCTTTGCGCACGGCCAGCTGGATGTAGTTGTAGACCATGATAAAGCCCTTGAGATAGGACAAATCCTTGGTAAACGGCAGGCCCGTCGGGGTCGAGCCGCGGAATACCCGGCTGGCATTGCCGTAGCTCTCGGCCATTTCAAAGCCCTGCTCGCGGAAGAACTCGAACACCTGCAGGAAATCAGCGCCCTCTTCCACCATATGGATCGCACGGGTGCGGTTGGTCAGCTTGCGCAGGCGGCTGGGGTAGGAGGCGAAGGTGATGATCTCCATCAGGATCGCCAGGCCTTCCTGGGTCACGGTCGACGACGGTGGCCCCTTGGACAGGAAGGTGCAGATCGGCTGGTTCTGGCCATTGAGGGTGGTGCCCACGTGAACCAGCCCCTCGTGGACTTCCAGGGCCCGCACATCGCGCTCGTTGAACATCGCATCGGCGCGGATCTTGATGTAGTCGGCCCCCGCCGCTGCGTCGGCCACGATGCCGTCGGACTCAAATACGCGGATGGTTTCCTCGGCCTCGCCAAACACCTTGTTCAGGCGGCTTTGCAGCAGGCTCACGGCGTCCTTGGCGGTCAAGGTCTTGGCTTCGTCCTTGAGGTCGCCACGCCCGTCGATGTTGTTCAGGTAGTCGGAAAGCATCAGGCCCAGGTCGGCCAGGGTCGGGTCGCCGGCATGGAATGCATCGGACGCGGCGCCGTAGAGTTCCTGGGAAATCAGGCCGAAGTCCTCGGTACCACGGGCTTCGAGCATGCGCACCACCATGCGGTATTCCTTGCACATGCGCCGCATGATCTGCCCGACCGGATTGAACTGGCCCAACTGGCGGGTGATATCGCGCTCGATGTTCTGGAACTCCAGCTTCACCTTGCTCGAATCGAACGACAGTGGCCGGTTCAAGTAATAATCGCGGTCCACCGCCGGCATGTGCTTGCCCTTGCCCTGGAGGAAGCCCTTGCGAATGTTGTCGTCCCACTTCACAGCGTCGAGGACGCGGATCGGTGTTTGCGCCAGCACAATGCGATCGGACAAGGTGCGTATCGTCTGCTGGTAATCGTCCACCCGGTGCTTCCTCTTTAAACGTTATTTGCCCACGCGCTGATAGCGCACGGCTTCGACAAACACATCGGCGTTGGCCGGATCATCCAGGTAAGCCAGGACCTGACTCATGGGGCTGTCGACCAATGTCCCGTCGCCCTCGACCGTCTCTACGCTGCTGCCCGTCAGGATTTTCTGCGCGATGGCCTGGTTGATCGCCTCGGGATCGAGGTTATAGACCACCAGTTCGCGGGCATCATTGAATTCGAAGCCGGCCAGGATAAAGTGCCCGCCGAGCTTGTCCGGCAGCGGCGCCGACAGGTACCAGCGGTTGCCGTGACGGGACACGCTGAACAGGTATTCGTCGCGCTTGACCGGCTTGGTCTGCGAGGTGCTCACCGCCTTGTAGCGACGCTCGCCCGCGCGGCTGATCTGCAGGTTGAGCGGTTCGCCCCAGGCGTTCTTGCTGGCCCACTTGCCCAACAGCGCCTCAGGCGCAGCCTCGCTGGCCGGCAAGGGCTCCTTGAAAGTTACCAAGCAACCACTGAGCAACAGGAACGACATTGCGACTACCAGTACACGCCAAGCTTTCATCGGACACTCCAGCAATGAGCGATCTTCTGTAGGCGCGAGCTTGCTCGCGAAAAGCCTGAGGGCAACGCAGGGAGTCAGGTTCCCCGCGTTATCGTTAACGCCCTTCGCGAGCAAGCTCGCTCCTACATGGGCAGGTACATAGTGCTGCAAAAACCTCAGACCGAAGCCAGCACCAAGTGCATGTAGCGCTTGAGAATCTCGAGCATTTCTTCACCGGTCAGCGCCTCGGGCTCAAACAGCAGGCCCTGATATTCCATCCGACTGATAATCGCCGTCAACACTTTGGCATCCTGTTGCGGCTCACGGGAACCCAGCACCTGGAAAAACTGGCAAGTGCCCTGCAACAAAATCTGCTGGTGAGAACGGACCAGCTCGCCCAGGCGCGGGTTCAACAAGGCCTCCTGGCGAAACGCCTGCTCGGCCATCAAGTATTCGCGACGGTTAAGCAGTTGGCGCAGGACGTAATCGGCGGTCAGGCGCGCAATATCATCGGCCAGTTGCGAGCGCGACTCGGCACTGCCATCTCCGTAGGCCACCATTTCTCGCAACAAGCCTTCGTTGCGCACCCACAACTTGCCCATGAACGCGGCACTGCGCTCCACATACTGGGCAAAGGTGTCGGTGAGCAGGTCGTCGATATCCTTGAAATAGTAGGTGGTGGCCGACAGCGGCACACCGGCCTCTGCCGCCACCGCCCGATGGCGCACGGCCCGCACGCCATCGCGCACGACAATACGCATGGCCGCGTCGAGAATATCCTGGCGACGCTGCTCGCTGCCCTGGCGGCTGGCCTTGCGGCCCTGGTACTGAACACTCTCTGCCACGGCGGCAGCGATGCCAGCGGCGCCTTCTTGAGCCATTACGCGCTTCACGAAAGATCGTCCTCTCACTCAACAAAAGTCTGGCGCCGTATGCTTGACGTTAGTACAGGCCACACAAAAAAGCCGCCTTATAAAAGGCGGCTTCGGCATTCGCTAAGACTACGCTTGTGGCCGCATATGCGGGAACAAGATCACATCGCGGATCGACGGTGAGTTGGTCAACAGCATCACCAGACGGTCGATACCAATACCTTCACCAGCCGTTGGCGGCATGCCGTACTCCAGCGCGCGAACAAAGTCGGCGTCGTAGTGCATGGCTTCGTCGTCACCGGCGTCCTTGTCGGCTACCTGGGCCATGAAGCGCTCAGCCTGGTCTTCGGCGTCATTCAACTCGGAGTAGGCGTTGGCGATTTCGCGACCACCGATGAACAGCTCGAAACGGTCGGTGACGTTCGGGTTGTCATCGTTGCGACGGGCCAGCGGCGACACTTCGAACGGGTACTGGGTAATGAAGTGCGGCTGTTCCAGCTTGTGCTCCACCAGTTCTTCGAAAATCATCACCTGCAGCTTGCCCAGGCCTTCGAAGCCCAGGACCTTGGCCCCGGCTTTCTTGGCGATGGCACGGGCCTTGTCGATGTCGTTCAGGTCGTCAGCGGTCAGCTCAGGGTTGTACTTGAGGATCGAATCGAACACCGACAGGCGCACGAACGGCTCGCCGAAGTGGAATACCTTGTCGCCGTACGGCACGTCGGTAGTCCCGAGAACGAGCTGCGCCAGCTCGCGGAACAGTTCTTCGGTCAGGTCCATGTTGTCTTCGTAGTCGGCGTACGCCTGGTAGAACTCCAACATGGTGAATTCTGGGTTGTGACGGGTCGAGACACCTTCGTTGCGGAAGTTGCGGTTGATCTCGAACACTTTCTCAAAGCCACCGACCACCAGGCGCTTGAGGTACAGCTCCGGGGCGATGCGCAGGAACATTTCCATGTCCAGGGCATTGTGGTGGGTTTCGAACGGCTTGGCTGCCGCGCCGCCCGGAATGGTCTGCAGCATCGGCGTCTCGACTTCGAGGAAGTCACGTGCCATCAGGAAGCTGCGGATGTGCGCGATCACTTGCGAACGCACACGGAAAGTCTGGCGCACTTCTTCGTTGACGATCAGGTCGACGTAGCGCTGGCGATAACGCTGCTCGGTGTCGGTCAGGCCGTGGTGCTTGTCTGGCAGCGGGCGCAGCGACTTGGTCAGCAGGCGCACGTTGGTCATTTCAACGTAGAGGTCGCCCTTGCCCGAACGGGCCAGGGTGCCTTCGGCGGCAATGATGTCGCCCATGTCCCAGGTTTTCACCGAGGCCAGGGTTTCTTCCGAGAGCGTCTTGCGGTTGACGTAGACCTGGATGCGCCCGGTCATGTCCTGGATCACCATGAACGAGCCACGGTTGAGCATGATGCGACCTGCAACCTTGACCGGAATCGCAGCTTCTGCCAGCTCTTCCTTGGTCTTGTCTGCGTATTGCTTCTGCAAGGCATCGCAGTAGTTTTCGCGGCGGAAGTCGTTGGGGAAGGCGTTACCCTTGGCGCGCTCGGCAGCAAGCTTTTCCTTGCGCAGGGCGATCAGAGAGTTTTCTTCCTGTTGCAGGGCCTGCGGATCGAGTTGTTGGTCGCTCATGTCTTTAAATATTCCATCTGGTTCGTTGTCCCAGGCCTGCGGCCGGGGATCGCGGGCAAGCCCGCTCCTACAGGGATCGCGGTTTGTCAGCGTATTACAGGCCTGACTTCAGGCTGGCTTCCAGGTATTCGTCGATATCGCCGTCGAGCACCTTGTCGCAATCGCTGCGTTCGATGTTAGTGCGCAGATCCTTGATCCGCGACGCATCGAGCACATACGAACGGATCTGGTGACCCCAGCCGATATCCGATTTGGTGTCTTCCAGCGCCTGGGAAGCAGCGTTGCGCTTCTGCATCTCCTGCTCGTACAACTTGGCCCGCAGCATTTTCATGGCGGTGTCCTTGTTGGCGTGCTGGGAACGTTCGTTCTGGCAGCTGACCACGGTGTTGGTCGGTACGTGGGTGATACGTACGGCCGAGTCGGTGGTGTTTACGTGCTGGCCACCGGCACCGGAGGAGCGGTAGGTGTCGATGCGCAGGTCGGCCGGGTTGATCTCGATTTCGACTTTGTCGTCGATCTCTGGCGAGACGAACACTGCAGAGAACGAGGTGTGGCGACGGTTGCCGGAGTCGAACGGGCTCTTGCGCACCAGGCGGTGAACGCCGATCTCGGTCCGCAGCCAGCCAAAGGCGTATTCACCCTTGATATGCACGGTCGCGCCCTTGATACCGGCGACTTCACCGGCGGACAGTTCCATGATGGTTGCTTCGAAACCGCGTTTGTCAGCCCAGCGCAGGTACATGCGCAGCAGGATGTTGGCCCAGTCCTGGGCTTCGGTGCCGCCGGAACCGGCCTGGATATCCAGGTAGGCGTTGTTCGGGTCCATTTCGTGGCTGAACATGCGGCGGAATTCGAGTTTGGCGAGGTTGTCCTCGAGACGGGCCAGCTCGGCGACGACATCGCCCACTGCGCCTTCGTCGTTTTCTTCGACGGCCATGTCCAGCAGGTCGCGGCAGTCGCCCAGACCGGTGTTCAATTCGTCGAGGGTGTCGACGATCTGCGCCAGCGCAGCGCGCTCGCGGCCCAGTTCCTGGGCGTATTCAGGTTTGTTCCAGACAGCCGGATCTTCAAGCTCGCGATTGACTTCGGTCAGACGCTCATGCTTTTGATCGTAGTCAAAGATACCCCCGAATAGTTTCGGAGCGCTCGGACAGGTCCTTGATGGTGTTAAGGATCGGGTTGATTTCCATGGCGGGCAGCACTCGTTGGCGAACTTTTGAAAGCCGGCGAGTATAACGGCAAAAGGCCGGAAACGGCAGTCCGCTTGGCCGAAAAGGCGGGGTTTGTGTGATATCCACAGACCGATAAAGAGCAAATGTAGGAGCTGGCTTGCCTGCGATGCAGACGCCTCGGTGTATCAAGTAGACCAAGGCGACGCCATCGCAGGCAAGCCAGCTCCCACATTGGGTTGGCGGTGTTCTGCGGGTTATTCGATCCCCACCTGGTTGCGCCCGTTATGCTTGGCCAGGTACAACCCCTTGTCCGCCGCCGAGATCAACTGCCGGCAATCGGTGCCCAGCAGCGGCGTCATGGTCGCCAGGCCAATGCTGATGGTCAGGCTTGCCCCGTCAGAAGGTGCGATGTGCGGGATCTTCAGCGCGGCAACGGCCTGGCGCAGTTTCTCGGCCACCAACCGCGCGCCACCCGGCGAAGTATTGGGCAGCACCAGGGCAAATTCCTCACCTCCGTAGCGCGCCGGCAGGTCCGAAGGACGGCTGCTGGCATCGCGGATAGTCGCTGCCACCTTGCGCAACGCTTCATCACCTTCCAGATGCCCGAAGCTGTCGTTGTAGGTCTTGAAGAAATCCACGTCGATCATCAGCAACGACAGCTGGGTCTGGTCACGCATGGCACGCCGCCATTCCAGTTCCAGGTACTCGTCGAAATGCCGGCGGTTGGACAGCCCGGTCAAGCCATCGGAGTTCATCAAGCGTTGCAGGACCAGGTTGGTGTCCAGCAACTGTTGCTGGCTGACCCGCAGCGCACGGTAGGCCGCGTCCCGTTGCAGCAGGGTCATGTAGGAACGCGAGTGGTAGCGGATACGCGCCACCAGCTCGATGTTGTCCGGCAGTTTCACCAGGTAGTCATTGGCCCCGGCGGCAAACGCGGCGCTCTTGATCAGCGGGTCTTCCTTGGTGGAGAGCACGATGATCGGAATGTTCTGGGTCGCCGGGTGGTTGCGGTATTCGCGCACCAGGGTCAGGCCGTCCAGCCCGGGCATGACCAGGTCCTGAAGGATCACTGTCGGCTTGATGCGGATCGCCTGGGAGATCGCCTGGTGGGGGTCGGCACAAAAGTGGAAGTCGATATTGTCCTCATGGGCCAGACCGCGCCGCACGGCTTCGCCGATCATCGCCTGGTCGTCCACCAGCAACACCATGGCGGCGTTTTCGTCGGTCTTGAAGTCGTCGAGCTGTAAATCATTCATTTGCGGTCACCTGAGTTACTACGTGCAGGCCAGGACAGCGAGTTATATCGGTCATTTTGCGAATACCTCCAGCAATCGTGGCGCAATTCTGTCCAATGGGCGAATCTCAACAGCGGCATCAATCGCCGCTGCCGCTTTGGGCATGCCGTAAACTGCACAGCTCTGCTGATCCTGAGCGATGGTCAGATAACCCTGCTGACGCATCAATTTGAGTCCCTGGGCTCCGTCGCGCCCCATGCCGGTCAGCAAGACGCCGACGGCATCGCCGTTCCAATGGCTGGCGACGCTCTCGAAAAACACGTCGATGGACGGCCGATAAATTTCGTTCACGGGCTCCGCCGTGTAGGCCAGCGTGCCGTTTTTCAGCAGCCGGATATGATGATTGGTGCCGGCCAGCAACACCACGCCACTCTGCGGGGGCTCCCCCTCACGCGCCAGGCGCACCGGCAGGCCCGAGGCACTGCTCAGCCACTCGGCCATGCCGGCGGCGAATACCTGGTCCACATGCTGCACCAGCACAATGGCTGCCGCAAAGTCCCGAGGCAAGCCCTTGAGCAGGATTTCCAACGCGGCCGGACCGCCTGCCGAAGAGCCGATCGCCACCAGGCTCTGGCGTTTGCCGGTCCCCCGTGCGGGCACCGGTTCCGCCCGCACCCGGCTGCCGCGCTGGCCGATCAGCCAGCCAATATTGAGGATCTTGCGCAACAAGGGCGCCGCCGCCTCCTTGGCATCGCCAACCCCCAGCGCCGGGGTGTCCACCACATCCAGGGCGCCATGGCCCATGGCTTCGAAGACGCGGCTGACATTCTGCTGGCGATCCACCGTAACGATAACGATAGCGCATGGCGTCTCGGCCATGATTTGCCGGGTCGCCTCGACCCCATCCATCACCGGCATGATCAGGTCCATCAGGATCAGGTCCGGGGTCAACTCGGCGCAGCGCTGCACGGCTTCCAGGCCGTTAGTGGCGACCCACACCACCTCATGGGCCGGTTCGAGGCTCAAGGCCCGGCGCAATGCCTCGACCGCCAGGGGCATGTCATTGACGATGGCGATCTTCATGCGCGTGCCCCTCCAATCAGTTCCACCACCGCATCAAGCAGGGCGTCATCATGGAAGCTGGCCTTGGCCAAGTAATAGTCGGCGCCGGCATCCAGGCCACGACGCCGGTCTTCTTCGCGATCCTTGTAAGACACCACCATCACCGGCAGCGACTGCAGGCGAGTGTCACGGCGCAACAGTGTGACCAATTCAATACCGTCCATGCGGGGCATATCAATGTCAGTGATCAGCAGGTCGAAGTCTTCGGAGCGCAGAGCATTCCAGCCATCCATACCATCGACGGCGACCGCCACGTCATATCCACGGTTAAGTAATAGCTTGCGCTGCAGTTCGCGCACGGTGAGTGAGTCATCCACCACCAGGATGCGCTTGCGCGCAGCCTCGACGGTTTGCTGGGCGCGTCGGGCAATGCGCTCCAGGCGGCCGGTGTTGAGCAACTTGTCCACCGAGCGCAGCATGTCCTCGACATCGACGATCAACACCACCGAACCGTCATCGAGCAGCGCGCCGGCAGAAATGTCCTGCACCTTGCCCAGGCGATCATCCAGCGGCAACACCACCAGGGTGCGCTCGCCGATAAAGCGTTCCACGGCAATCCCGTACACCGCTTCGCGCTCGCGGATCACCACAACCTTGAGGGTGTCCTGGCTGGTCTGCCCGGGCGGGCGCTGCAACAGCTGGCTGGCCGCGACCAGGCCGACATGCCGGCCCTCGTGCCAGAAATGCTGGCGGCCTTCCAGTTGCACGATTTCGTCGGGTTCCAGGTCGCACATGCGTTCGATATGGGCCAGGGGGAAGGCATAGGCTTCTTCGCCGACTTCCACCACCAGGCTGCGCACCACCGACAGGGTCAACGGCACTTCCAGATGAAAGCGGCTGCCCTGCCCCGCCGTCTGCTCCAGCACCACCGCGCCGCGCAATTGGCGGACCATGTGCTGCACCGCGTCCAGGCCGACGCCGCGCCCGGAGACCTCAGTGACCTTGTCGCGCAGGCTGAAGCCCGGCAAGAACAGGAAGGTCAGCAATTCCTCTTCGCTCAGGCGCAAGGCCGTTTCCAGCGGCGACAGATTGCGCTCGACAATACTGGCGCGCAGGCGCTCCAGATCGACGCCGTTGCCGTCATCGCTTAATTCCAGCACCAGCAGGCCAGCCTGGTGCGAGGCGCGCAGGCGGATCAGGCCCTCGGCCGGCTTGCCCGCCAGCAGGCGCTGCTCGGGCATTTCGATGCCGTGATCGACGGCATTGCGCAGCAAATGGGTCAGCGGCGCTTCAAGTTTTTCCAGGACATCGCGGTCCACCTGGGTCTTTTCGCCTTCGATTTCCAGACGCACCTGCTTGCCCAGGCTGCGGCCCAGGTCACGCACCATGCGCACCTGCCCCGCCAGTACATCGGCAAACGGCCGCATGCGACACGCCAGCGCCGTGTCATACAGCACCTGGGCACGCTGGCCGGCCTGCCAGCCGAATTCATCGAGCTCGGCGGTCTTTTCTGCCAGCAGCAACTGCGCTTCGCCCAGCAGGCGGCGGGCATCGCCCAGGGCTTCCTGGGCTTCAAGGCTCAGGTCGAGGGTCTTGAGTTGGCCATCGAGGTTGTCCAGGGCCCGGGCGCCGTTGCTTTGAATGCGTTTGAGGCGTTGCAGGCTGGACAGGTACGGCTTGAGTCGCTGGGTTTCCACCAGGGACTTGCTGGACAGGTCCAACAGGCTGTTCAAGCGCTCGGCCGTGACCCGCAAGACCCGTTCGCCGCCTTCGGTCATGCGCTTGTTCTGGCGCGGCGCTTCACTGCCCAGGGGCGGCGCGGCCTCTGGTTCCGGGGGCAACAGCAGCGATTCTTCAAGGGACGGCAGCGGCTGCGCAAGCAGCTCCGGCACAGGCGGCGGTGCAACCACTTTGGCCGTGGGTTGCGAGGGGTCCAGCAAGCGCTCCATCAGCGCCACGTACCCCTCGATATCGGCCGGGCCCACGGTATTGCCCGGTGTGGCAATGCGCATCAGCAGGTCAGTGCCCTGCAACAACGCGTCGATATGTTCGGGTTGCAGGTACAAGCGGCTTTCCTGGGCGCTGACCAGGCAATCTTCCATCACGTGGGCAACGCTGACGCCGGCGTCGACTCCGACAATCCGCGCCGCGCCCTTGAGCGAATGCGCCGCGCGCATGCAGGCTTCAAGCTGGTCGGCCTGGGTCGGGTTGCGCTCCAGGGCCAGCAAGCCGGCGCTGAGCACCTGGGTCTGGGCATCGGCTTCCAGGCTGAACAGTTCCAGCAGCGAGGCGTCGCGCATCTGGTCGGGGGTCATGACAGGCTCCGGGTCACGGCAGACAGCAGTTGCGCCTCGTCCAGCCAGCGCAGGCTGCGGCCTTTGAACTGCAACACACCCTGGGTATAGCGGGCACTGGCCTGGGTACCGGACGCAGATGCCGCTTTGAGGGTGCGCTCATCAATGGCGTGGATACCATCCACTTCGTCCACCGGCACCACCACCGGGCCATCCTGCGCGGCGATGATCAGCATACGCGGCATGATCCGCCCACCGCTGGGGCCGCCGGCGGTGCTGTCGAGCCCCAACAACTCCACCAGGGACAGGCAGGCCACCAGCGCACCGCGCACATTGGCGACCCCGAGCAGCGCCCGGGAGCGCTGGTGGGGCAAGGAGTGGATCGGCTGCAGGGGCGCTACTTCCACCAGGCAACGGGTGGCGATGCCCAGCCACTCCTCGCCCAAGCGGAACATCAGCAATGAACGGGTGGCGACCTCATCATCGGCCTGCGCGGCGACGGCATGACGATGGTCTTGCTGCGCCAAGGCATAACGATCCAGCAGGCGGGTGGCGGCTGCGGAATACACCGCGCAATTGCGGCAGTGGATATGCTCGGCCAGCAACGGGCAGGACTTGTCGCCGTGGATCCCAATGCGGTTCCAGCAATCATCGATAGCCTGGGTATCGGCAACCGTCAGGTCCAGGTCGGTATCCGGGGATGCAGAGCTACTCATCGTTTACGCTCACTGTCAGCGGCTCGCTCGCTGCGGGCAGCACGGGCTTGCAAGCGCCGCGCCCCCGCCGTATCGCCCTGGGATTCGAGCAGCGCGGCCAGGTGCATCAAGGCCTGCGGATGCTGGGGTTCCAGGTACAAGGCTTTTCGATAATACCCCTGGGCTTCGAGGGCGCTACCCGCCACGTCACTGAGCAGGCCCAGCCAGTAGAAGACCTGGGCCGCCGGTGGATGGTTTTGCAGGTAACGCTCGCAGGCAGCGCGGGCCTCAAGGCTTTTGCCTTCATTGGCCAGGGTCGCGATCTGACCGAGCAGCTGCGCCGCATCCGAGTGCACGGGCGCAGGCTTGATCGGCACCACCGGCGCCGCGAATGCGCTGAAGGGTCGGGGCTTGCTCGGAATCGGCGCGGCGCTGCGCTGGGGCGCCGGAGGCGCTACGGGGATGTAGACCGGATCGGGTACCGCTTCGGCATGACGGCTGAAGGCAAATGACTGCGGCACACCAATCGAGCGCATGCCCAGGCGTCCCAGCAGGCTGCCTTCGGCCGGGCCGATAAACAGCACGCCGTCGACATGGGTCAGGCCCTTGAGCACTTCAAATACCTGCTTCTGGGTCGGCTGGTCGAAGTAGATCAGCAGGTTGCGGCAGAACACAAAATCATAGGTGGGCTCGTTGGCCAACAGCTGCGGATCGAGCAGGTTGCCCACCTGCAGACGCACCTGTTCACGCACCCGGTCGCAGACACGGTAGCCATCCTCTTCGGCGCTGAAATGCCGCTCACGAAACTCGATGTCCTGGCCACGGAAAGAATTCTTGCCATACACCCCACGTCGCGCCCGCTCCACCGACAGTGGGCTGACGTCCATGCCTTGCACCTTGAACTGGTGAGGCGAAAGGCCCGCATCGAGCAGGGCCATGGCGATGGAATAAGGCTCTTCACCGGTGGAGCACGGCAGGCTGAGGATGCGCAAGGCGCGCATGTGCTTGATCTCGCCCAGCCGCGCCACCGCCAGCCGCGCCAGGGTGGCAAAGGATTCGGGATAACGAAAAAACCAGGTCTCGGGGACGATGACCGCTTCGATCAGCGCCTGTTGTTCATCGCCGCTGGTTTGCAGGCGCTGCCAGTATTGATCGGCACTCAGCCCCTGCAACGCCTGGCTGCGCTGGCGCACGGCGCGCTCGATAATCGCCTCGCCCACCGAGGCGACATCCAGGCCGATTCGCTCCTTGAGGAAGTCGAAAAAGCGTTGGTCATTGCTCATCACGCCTCCCCAACAATCAGGTCGGGGGCAAACAGCAAGGCGCGGACCTCGGCGGTGAGCAGATCGGCGACGCCGATCCACTGTGTCAGGCCCTGTTCGTCTTCGCGCACCGGCCCCAGGTACGGCGCTTGGCGATTGTCCAGGCCATAGGGTTGGAAATCCGCCGGATCGCAGCGCAGGGTATCAGTCGCCTGTTCGAGGATCAGCCCCAGCCAGCGCGACTCCAGCCAAGCCTCTGGACGATAGTTGACCAGTACCAGCCGTGTGCTGGTGCGGGCCTGGGCCGGCGTACCAAAGGTCAGGGCGCTGAGGTCGATCACCGGCACCATGTTGCCGCGATGGGCAAAGATCCCGGCGACCCACACCGGCGCATGGGCGATGGGCTTGAGCGGCAGGCGCGGCAACACCTCGGCCACTTCCGTGGCCTTGAGGGCGTAGCGCTCGCTGCCGATATGAAACACCAGGAACAAGGCTTTTTTGGCTGCCGCCGCCACGCCGCGTTTCGCCGCTGGATCACTCATCAGACTTTGAAACGCGACACGCCGCTGCGCAAACCCACCGCAACCTGGCTCAATTCATCAATGGCAAAGCTGGCCTGGCGCAGCGACTCCACGGTCTGGCTGCTGGCGTCGCCCAACTGCACCAGCGCATGGTTGATCTGCTCGGCACCCGTGGCCTGGGCCTGCATGCCCTCGTTGACCATCAGCACCCGCGGCGCCAAGGCCTGGACTTGGTGGATGATCTGCGACAGTTGCTCGCCCACTTGCTGCACTTCGAACATGCCGCGACGCACTTCTTCGGAGAACTTATCCATGCCCATTACCCCAGCCGATACGGCGGACTGGATCTCGCGCACCATCTGCTCGATGTCGTAGGTGGCCACGGCGGTCTGGTCTGCCAGGCGCCGTACTTCGGTGGCCACCACGGCAAAGCCGCGTCCGTACTCACCGGCTTTCTCGGCCTCGATGGCGGCATTGAGGGACAGCAGGTTGGTCTGGTCGGCCACCTTGACGATCGTCACCACCACCTGGTTGATGTTGCCGGCCTTCTCATTGAGGATCGCCAGCTTGGCGTTCACCAGATCGGCGGCGCCCATCACCGAGTGCATGGTTTCTTCCATGCGGGCCAGGCCTTGCTGGCCGGAACCGGCGGCCACCGAGGCCTGGTCGGCAGCGGTGGACACTTCGGTCATGGTGCGCACCAGGTCCTTGGACGTGGCCGCGATTTCCCGCGAAGTGGCACCGATTTCGGTGGTGGTGGCGGCGGTTTCAGTGGCGGTGGCCTGTTGCTGCTTGGAGGTGGCGGCAATCTCGGTCACCGATGTGGTGACCTGTACCGACGACCGCTGGGCCTGGGAAACCAGGGCGGTGAGCTCGGTCATCATGTCGTTGAAGCCGGTCTCGACGGCACCGAACTCGTCCTTGCGGTCCAGGTTCAGGCGCTTGCTCAGATCGCCGGTACGCATGGTTTCGAGGATATCGACGATGCGCTTCATCGGCGCCATGATCGCGCGCATCAGCAACAGCCCGCACAGGGCAGCGGCGAGGATCGCGAGGAGCAGCGAAACGCCCATGCTGATTTTCGCCGCGGCCACGGCGCCATCGATGGCGGCGGTGGCGTCATCCGCAACTTTTTTGTTCTCGTTGATGATGTCGTTGAGCTTCATACGGCCTGCGGTCCAGGCCGGGGTCAGTTGCTCGTCGAACATCTTGACGGCCTCGGCCTCCTTGTTGGCCAGGTGCAGTTCCAGCACCTGGGCCAGCACCTGGTTGTACTTCTGGTGCAGGGTTTCGAAGGTGTCGAACTCGGTACGATCCTGGTCGATATTGATGGTCTTGGCGTAACTGGCCATATGCTGCTCAAGGCGCGCCTCGAACGTCTTGTAATCCTGGCGGTCAGCATCGGAAATGCCCTGGTGCTCGCGCAAACCGATCAATTCCTGGGTCTGCAGGTAGCTGTCGACCCAGGCGCTGCGGATCATCGAGCTGAAAAACACCCCCGGCACGGCGTCGTCGCGCACCGAGTTTTCACTCGTTTCGATCTTCAGCAACCGTGAATACGAGACCACAACCATCAGCAGCATGATGGCGATAATGACCGCAAAGCTCGCCAATATGCGTTGGCGCAAGGTCCAGTTCTTCACAGTATTTCCTCGAGGGCCGATCAAATGCCGGGGAGTATAGCTGAGGCCGTGCCATCATTTATCAATGGGTTGTGGCCCAAGTCTCAAGGAATACAAAAACACCCCGCAACCTGTCCGGCTGCGGGGTGTGTTTTTGTGCGGGGCGGGTCAGAGCGTGGCTTGGCGTACCTGTTTTTCCAGTTCCGTCTTAAGCCCCGGTTCCAACTTGAGCTGGCGGGCCAGTTCGTCGAGGTAGGACTTCTCCATGAAGTTTTCCTCGTCCACCAGCATGACGCTGGCGATGTACATTTCGGCGGCCATTTCCGGGGTGCTGGCGGCGCGGGCTACATCAGCCGGGTCCAAGGGTTTGTTGAGCTCGGCATGCAGCCAGTGTTGCAGCTCCTGGTCGTTGTCGAGCTTGACGAACTCACCTTCGATCAAGGTGCGCTCGCGCTCGTCCACATGGCCATCGGCCTTGGCCGCGGCCACCAGGGCCTTGAGAATTGCCTGGCTGTGCAGCTCGACCTGGGCCGGTGGCAAGCGGTCGAGGGTCTGTGGCTCGCCTTTAGGTGCGCCGGCCTGTTGTGCCTGCCAGTTGCCATAGGCCTTGTAGGCAATTACGCCTAGTGCTGCGAGACCGCCATAGGTGAGGGCTTTACCGCCAAAATTGCGGGCTTTTTTGTTGCCCAGCAGCAGGCCCATGGCCCCGGCGGCCAACGCCCCGCCACCCGCGCCGCCCAACAGACTGCCGAGCCCACCACCGCCGAGCAGGCCGCCCAGTGCGCCTTTGTCATCGCCTTTACGTTGACCGCCCGCCTTTTTTTGCAGCATGTCCTGGCCGGACTTGAGCAACTGATCAAGCAATCCACGGGTATTCATTCATAGCCTCCAGAAACTTGGGTTCATAGGTTTAATAGGCTGTCAGCGTAAAACTAAGTGCCAATATTCCTGGATATAGAGTGCTTCCAGATGTAACTCAACTGGGGTTGGGGTTGGGGTTGGGTACATATCCGTTGCTGCGGTTACGGCCACTTAGGGTTCCGCCCTTACGGCGGGTCACTTTGGAAAAGCCCCAAAGTAACCAAAGGGCTCTTGCCCCACCACTCGGTGCCTCGCCTAGGCTCGGCATGCCCGCAGTCAGGCATTGCTCCGTGGGCCCGCCGCGATCGGCCATCCATGGCCGTGT
>NZ_MIFU01000111.1:0-23724 GCF_001855215.1 Pseudomonas sp. 06C 126
GCGAAAAACGTCAACGATAACGCGCAGAACCAGGTTAACCGCGTCGTCTGGGGGTTCTTCGCGAGCAAGCTCGCTCCTACAGGTGATTGGTGGCTAGAAATCGTAGCGGCCGTCACCACCCAAAAAGCGGCTCGCTGATCTTTGTAGGAGCGAGCTTGCTCGCGAAAAACGTTAACGATAACGCGCAGAACCAGGTTAACCGCGTCGTCTGGGGGTTCTTCGCGAGCAAGCTCGCTCCTACAGGTATGCACTCAGAAATCGTAGCGGCCGGTCACGCCCAGGGTGCGCGGGGTGCCCAGTAGCCCTTCATAGCCACCGTTGCCGCCTGTCCACAGGGTGGTGTAGTAGGTTTTGTCGAAGGCGTTTTTCAGCCATAACGACACATCCCACTGGCCCTGCTGGAAATCGCCACGCAGGCCGGTGGACAGGTTGACCAGCCCATAACCGGGAATCTGCCCATAGTCCGAATCCTCGACTGTGCCCACCGCCTTCGAACGATAGGCATAGCTGGCGGTAACGTAGGGTTCGAAGCCGTTATCCAGGTTCCATTTGTATTCGCCGTTGGCGTTGGCAATCCACTTCGAGGCACCCACCACCTGATGCCCGCTGAGGTCGCACGAGGCCGGTGCGCCAGGGCGCAGGCTGACTTCCGGTGGGCAGGGCGCATCTTTGTACGACAGGTAACGCACATCGTTGAACGAGCCGTTGAGGTTCAGCGTCAGGCCACGGATCGGCACCAGGGTGCTTTCCAATTCCACGCCACGGGAGCGTACGGAGCCGGCATTGGTCAGGTACTGCACGCGGTTGCCGTAGTCGTAGGCATTGGTCTGGTAGCCATTGACCTGGGTCCAGAACAGGTTGGCGTTGAGTTGCAGGCGACGGTCCCACAAGGTGCTTTTAAAGCCCAGCTCGGCGTTGTTGGCGCGCTCGGTGCCGATCAACAGTGAGTCCGCACCAGCGGTCGGGGCCGAGCCTACCGCCAGGTTGACCCCACCGGATTTCTCGCCATGGGACAAGGTCGCATAGCCCAGCACGTCATCGCTAAAGCGATAACTGAGGTTCAGCAAACCGGACGGGCTGGTGCTGTACTGGTTGAGGTCGCCGGAGTCATACGCGCCCGTGCGCCCATTGCGCGCAGTGGCCGCCGCGCCACTGACGGCTGCGCCCCCCACAGGTGCATTGCGGCTGACCCAGGCGCTTTTTTCTTCATAGGTGCCGCGCAGGCCGGCAGTGAAATCCAGGCGTTCGGTCAGGTGCCAGGTGCCTTGGGCGAACAGGGCGAAACTGTCGGTGCGGATATGCCCGTTGCCGATGCTGGTGACATTGCTCAAGGCCCCTGTCGGCGTGCCGTTCCAGATATCAGCCTGGGGTCCGTAGTAGGCGAAGGATTTGTTGTCCAGATCAGAACCGAAGTAGTAGGCGCCCACCACGTAATCGAAGAACCCACCGGTCGGCGACGCCAGGCGAAATTCCTGGGACCACTGTTTGTCTTCCACCGACACGCCAGCGTTGTAGGACGCCGGCACGTTGAGACCATCGTCGTTGCGCGGGGTGAAATTCCACCAACGATAGGCGCTGACCGACGTCAAGGTGAAGTCGCTGGGCAGGGTCCAATTGGCCTCCAGCGAGGTACCGCCCTGGAACACCGTGACACGCTGGTCGTTGTCCAGGTTGACCTTGCGGTGGGACCCGTTGACCAGGGTCGCCCCGGCTGCATCCGCCCGCGACTGGTAGAGGTTGGTGCCATTGATGGTCGGCCCGGTGCTGTACAGCACGCGGGTGCCGGCGCTGGAGGCCTCTTCGTTGTAGTCGCCGATCCAGCGCAGGTTGAAGGCCTCGTTGGGCTTGTACAGCAGTTGCCCACGAAAGCCCTGGCGTGAACCGCCGTTGAGGTCGTGGCCGTTGTATTCGTTCTTGATATCGCCATCGCTGCGGGTGCGATAGGCAGAAAAGCGCCCGGCCAGTTCATCGTTGAGCGGCCCGGAAATCGTGCCCTTGGTCTGGAAATAGCCGTCTTCGCCCACCGACGTCTCGATGCTGCGCTCCGGAGTAAAACTCGGCGCGCGGGTGCTGATATTGATCACCCCGGCCGTGGTGTTCTTGCCGAACAGGGTGCCTTGCGGGCCGCGCAAGACTTCAAGCTGCTCGATATCCATCAGGTCGAATACCGCCATGCCCGGGCGCCCGAGGTACACGTTGTCGATGTACAACCCGACACTGCCTTCCAGGCCATCGCTGGCCGGGTTATTGCCCAGCCCGCGGATCGACACACTGGACTGGCGCGCATGCATGTAGGCGACGTTGACGCTGGGCACCAGTTGCTGCAAGTCCTGGATCCGATAGACCCGCTGGCTCTCCAGGGCCTGGCCGCCGATCACGCTCATCGGCGTGGGCACTTCCTGGGCGCTTTCGGTGCGGCGGCGGGCGGTCACGGTGACCGTCTCCAGTTGCCCGCTGGCGCTCTCGCCCTTGGGCACCGGGGCGGGGGTTTCGGCGGCCTGGCTCGGCGTCCAGCCGGCACTGCCCGCCAGCAACAGCGCCAGGGGCAGGCGTTTGAGCCGCCATAGGGAGGACGGTACAACGGGCTTCGACACACTCATAAGCGGCTCCGGTCGTGCGGAATATGCACAGCTACATATTCCATAAAGTTATTTATTTATGTTTTTGCAAACATTTACTGCATAAGAGATAGCCTTTATAAGGAGTCGACCTAATGCATAGCCAATGCATTTCCCCGATATTTTTAATGTGAAAAATGCATATCGACCTGCGTCAGCTCCGTCACTTCATCGCCCTCGCCGAACAGCGCAGTTTTGTCGCCGCCGCGACCACGGTGAACCTGTCGCAATCGGCCTTCAGCCGCAGCATCCAGGCCCTGGAGCACAGTGCCGGTTGCCAACTGGTGGATCGCGGGCGCAAGGACCTGGCCCCGACCAAACAAGGCCAGGTGCTGCTGGAACATGCGCGGCGCCTAGTCAGTGGCGCGCAGCAGTTGGCCAACGAGATCAGCCAGTTCAATGGCCTGGAAGCCGGCGAGCTGCGCTTTGGTTGTGGCCCGGCCCCGGCAGCCGGCTTGATCCCGCGCGCCATCGGCAGCTTTATCGGGCGCTACCCCAAGGCTCGTGTGCAGTTCCAAGTGGATGATTGGCAAAGCCTGGGCAAGCGCCTGCTCAGTGAAGAGTTCGAGTTTTTTGTCGCCGACACCCGCCACTTCGAAGCCAATCCCGACTACCACACCCACCGCCTGCGCCCGCGCAAATGGCATTTCTGCTGCCGCAGCGGACACCCGCTGGCCCAGCGCGAAAGGGTCAGCGCCGCCGAGTTGATGAGTTATCCCCTGGCCGTGACCATCCGCCCCCCGAACCTGCGCAAGGTCATCGTCGACCTCAGCGGCCGGCCCGACTACACGCCCAATGTCGAGTGCGAGAACGGCTACAGCCTGCTGGGGGTGGTGCTGCGTTCCGACGCCATCGGTATCGTCAGCGCCAACAGCGATGCGCTGCACCTGACCCGGGGCGAGCTTGTGCGGTTGACGATCGAGGGGTTGGCCGAGGACCTGGAGGAGCGCTACACCCGCTATGGCATCGTCAGCCGCGCCGGGTATCGGCTGTCACCGTTGGCCGAGGCGATGATCGAGCAGATCAAGCAGGTGGATGAGCAGGATGACGAGGTGTGTTCGCTGGAGAATTTTGCGGTCTGAGGTACCGCTATCGCAGGCAAGCCAGCTCCCACAGTGGAATGCGATCAACCTGTAGGCGCTGGCTTGCCAGCGATGGCGCCAGTCGTCACACCCATGCGCCGACTGCATAAACCCCATTCCCCAAATGCACTTGCCTCAACCCCCTCCAACCGGCGAAAACCCTCACCTGCCCCTCATCCGGTGACCCCCATGCCCCATGTGCGCAACGTGCTCTACATCATGTGCGACCAACTACGTCGCGATTACCTCTCCTGCTACGGCCACGCCCATCTGCACACCCCCAACATCGACCGCCTGGCCGCCGCTGGCGTGCGTTTCAGTCGCGCCTACACCCAGGGCACGATCTGCGGGCCGTCGCGCATGTCGGCCTATACCGGGCGCTATGTCAGCAGCCATCAGGTGGCCTGGAACGCAGTGCCGCTGCCCCTCGAAGAGCTGACCATCGGCGACTATCTGCGCCCCCACGGCATCCGCACCGCGCTGGTGGGCAAGACCCACGCCACGCCCAATCTCGATGCCCTGCAACGCCTGGATATCGACCCCGACAGCGCGCAGGCGCAGCCCCTCAATGAGGTCGGTTTCGAAGCGTATTTTCGCCATGACGGCATCTTCCCCGACAGCCCACTGTTCGCCGATAAACGCGAGTCCGCGCCCTATACCCATTACCTGCGCGCGCAAGGTTACGCCGGCACCAACCCTTGGCATGATTGGGCCAATGCCGCCGCCGGCGATGCCGGGGAGGTGCTGAGCGGTTGGCAGATGCGCAACGCCCACTTGCCGGCGCGGGTGGACGAGGCGCATTCGGAAACGGTCTACACCACCGACCGCGCCCTCGACTTTATCCACGAACAAGGCGAGCACCCCTGGTGCCTGCACCTGTCGTACATCAAGCCGCACTGGCCCTATATCGCGCCCGCGCCGTATCACGCGCTGTATGGCGTCGATCAGGTGCAGGCAGCAGTTCGCGCCGAGCCTGGGCAAGCCAGCGATCACCCGGTGTACCAAGCCTTCCGCCAACACCAGGAGAGCCTGAACTTTTCCCGCGATGAGGTGCGGCTGCGGGTGATTCCTACCTATATGGGCCTGATCAAGCAGGTGGATGACCAACTCGGTCGACTGTTCGATGTGCTGCAAAGCACAGGTCGCTGGGATGACACGCTGATTGTGTTCACCAGCGACCATGGCGACTTCCTCGGCGACCACCAACTGGGCGAAAAGGAGTTTTTGCTGGAGCCGGCGGTGGGTGTGCCGCTGATTGTCCGCGACCCCCGCGCCGCGGCCGATATCAGCCGGGGTACGGTGGATCGGCGCCTGGTGGAAACCATCGACGCCCTGCCCACCTTCCTTGAGGCCCTGGGCTTGCCGAGCGCCGAGCATCGTCTGGAAGGCCGCTCATTGATCCCCCTGCTGCATGGGGTAGAAACGGACTGGCGCCGCTACGCCATCGCCGAATACGACTACGCGTTCCAGGCCCCGGCCCGCGAGCGCCTGGCGCAGCCGATCGACCGCTGCCGCATGACCATGGTGCGCAGCGAACGCTGGAAATACCTGGCCTATGACGGCTTCCGCGCGCAACTGTTCGACCTGGAAAACGACCCGCAGGAACTGCACGACCTGGGCGCAGACCCGG
Organism: Pseudomonas sp. 06C 126; assembly: GCF_001855215.1. Classification (NCBI taxonomy): domain Bacteria; kingdom Pseudomonadati; phylum Pseudomonadota; class Gammaproteobacteria; order Pseudomonadales; family Pseudomonadaceae; genus Pseudomonas; species Pseudomonas sp. 06C 126. The sequence continues at coordinate 5,331 of NZ_MIFU01000111.1, forward strand.
CGTACGCCCAGGTGCGCGAAGTGCATCAGGGTTATCTGTTCGAATGGCTACGGGGTTTGAAACGGCGCACCACCATCAGCCACGGGGAGATTGATCTGCGTGGCCAGCGGTTTCGTTATGGTGAGCCAGAAGCGGAAAAGGTGGTGCAGATCGGCGTCTGGTAAACGGGACGCGGACTTGTGTGGGAGCGGGCTTGCCCGCGATTGCGGTGGATCAGTCGACATAGGTGTTAACTGACATATCGCTATCGCGGGCAAGCCCCACAGTGGATCTCCCACATTGGTTCGGTGGTGGGCTACAGGCCTTTGGTGGTCTGGCTGCGCTGCCCCTGCACGCTCACCGGCACATCACCCTTGAGGGTCACGCGGCGCACAATGCGTTCCTGGGTGCCGTAGTCATCCACCGCGTAATGCTGGGTGGCGCGGTTGTCCCAGATCGCCACATCGCCGGTGCTCCAGCGCCAGCGCACGGTGTTTTCCAGGCGGGTGACGTGGCTTTGCAGCAGGTTGAACAGGTGTGCGGAATCGGCCTGCGAGTAACCCTTCAGGCGTTTGACGAAATGCCCCAGCAGCAGGGTCTTCTCGCCACTGACCGGGTGCACACGCACCACCGGATGCTCGGTCTCGTACACCGTCGAGGTGAAGATCTTGCGGTACTCTTCAAGCTTTTCCGGCGCCACATCCGGCTTGCGCGCGGCGTAGTCGTATTCGTTGCTGTGCACCGCCCACAGGGTGTCGGCCAGGGCGCGCACTTCGGCGGTCAAGTCGTTGTAGGCGCTGGCGGTGTTGGCCCAGACCGTGTCGCCACCCGATGCCGGCGCCAGCACCGAACGCAGGATCGAGGCCTTGGGGTAGGCATCGACGAAGGTCACGTCGGTGTGCCACGAGTTGGCGCGCTGACCACGCCCGCCGTCCAGTTCCATCAGAAAACGCGTGCCATCGCGCACCGGTACCGTGGGATGGGCAATCGGCTCGCCGAGCAAATGGGCGAACGCTTCCTGGCTCTGGTCATCGAGGTGCGCCTGCTCGCGAAAGAAGATCACCTTGTACTGCACCAGCGCTTGCTGGATGGCTTCGATGGTGGCGGCATCGAGGTCGCCGGACAGTTTGATGCCCCGGATCTCGGCGCCGATACGCCCAGCGACCGGGTGAATATCCAGCGCCAGGGCGACGGGTTGAACAGCGAGTGCGGCATTGCTCATTGGATGACCCTCATGTGTCTGCTTACGGTGGGGTGACGCTGCGCCAACGCTCTATTCATATGCAATTTAGGTCTAGCAAATGAACGCATGCTTCGTTGACGGAATAAGAGCTTGCATTTAAAACCTCAGCTCCCCTGGTCGCAAATGCCTTCGACCTATTTTTAAAATGCCGGGAAAGCATATGGATCTTCGCCAACTGCGCTACTTCATCGCCCTTAACGAACACCGCAGTTTTGTTCGCGCGGCCGACGCCATGGGCATCACCCAGCCGGCGTTCAGCCGCAGCATCCAGGGCCTGGAACAGGAGTTTGGCTGCGTGCTGGTAGACCGTGGCCACAAGGATTTGCGCCCCACGCCGGAGGGCCAGGTGGTGCTGCAACATGCCCTGAGCCTGGTACACGGCGCCGCGCTGCTGAGCAGTGAAGTGACGCGCATGACCAAGCTCGACGCCGGCGAACTGCGCTTCGGTTGTGGCCCGGCGCCCGCCGTGAAACTGGTGCCGGATGCGGTGGCGCGTTTCGTCAACGCGCACCCGAAAATCCGCACGCGGTTCCAGGTGGATAACTGGGAAACCCTGAGCCGCAGCCTGAGCCGGGAAGAGATCGAATTCTTTATCGCCGACATCCGCCAGTTCGAAGCCGACCCGAACTTCCAGACCCAGGCGCTGACGCCCAAGCGTGGGGTGTTTTTCTGCCGGCCGGGGCACCCGCTGCTGGCCAAGGACAGCCTCTCGACCAACGACATGTTCGACTACCCGCTGGCGTCGCCGCTGATCTCCCAGGGCATTCGCAAACTGCTGGCGAACCTCAGTGGGCGCATGGACTTTTCACCGAGCATCCAGACCGAGCACTTTGCGGCGCTGGTGAAGATCGTGTTGCAGTCCAACGCCATCGGCGTGGGCACCGAGGAAGCCTTTGCCGAGGACATCGCCCGCGGCGCGCTGGTGCTGCTGCACTGGCGCAACCTGCCGCAGAACATGGAGACCATGAGCGCGCGTTGCGGGATAGTCAGCCGCACCGGCACACGCTTGTCGCCGGCAGCCAAGGCGATGATCGAGACGTTGGTGGCGGTGGATCGCCAGGAAGTGGATGTGGCGGTCTGAAGGGCGTCATCGCAGGCAAGCCAGCGCCCACATTTGACCGCATTCCAATGTGGGAGCTGGCTTGCCTGCGATGAGGCCCGTTCAGGCACTGTAGATTTCAGATCCCAGCCGCCGCCAACCCCGGCACCACCCAATCACTGACCTGGAACGGCTTGCGAATCAGCCGCTCCTTCGACGCCAGATCCACCGCATCCTGCAGCTTGCCCAGGAACACCGGATCCAGGGTCGATGGGAAAATCTCGCTGAGTTTCTGGTCCTTCAAATCATTGGTCAGAATCACCGGCGGATAACTCGCCAGCCCCGACACCAGCTCGATATACGCCTGCTTGTTGTTGTCATCGGTCAACCACTGCACCGCCTGCTGCTGGGCCTTGAGCAGCTTGGCCACCACCTCGGGATGGGCGTCGACAAACTTGCCACTGCCCACCAGCACCGCCTGCACGCTGCCCGCGCCACCCAGGTCCTTGGTGGTCAGGGGGATTTCGGCCAGGCCCTTGGCCTGCAGTGAACTCAGGTTCGACCCGCCCCAGGTCGCATCGATCTGTTTGGCGGCCAGGGCGGCCACGGCGGCGTTGAAGTCCAGGTTGATGATTTTCAGGTCCTTTTCACTCAAGCCCTGGCTGGCCAGGGCGCCGTTGAGGGACAGTTGGGTGGCCGTGCCGCGAAACACCGCCACGCGCTTGCCCTTCAGGTCCTGCAAGGTTTTGATCCCCGAACCCGGCACCACGCCCAGGTACTGTTTCACCCCGCGAGCGGTGGCGCTCAGCAGCCGGGTGTCGAGGCCATTGGAGCGGCCGATGATCGCAGCCAGGTCGCCCAGGTAAGCCAGGTCTACCTGGTCATTGGCGAAGGCTTCATTGATCACGGGGCCGGCGCCCTTGAAGTAATTCCACTGGATCTTGATGCCCTGGTCGGCGAAGGCTTTTTCGAAGATCTGCTGGCTCCTCAATACATCCGTCAGGCCGCCCCCACTGTTCTGGGTGCCGGCGCTCAGGTCGGGCACGGCAATACGGATTTCCTTGAGGTCGGCGGCGTGCACCAACCCGGCGTGCACCAACCCGGCGAGCGCAGTGCCGGCGACCAAGGTGATCAAGCGTTTAAAGGGCAGTTTCATGGGGTGTGCTCCTGTGGGCGACGGTGGCCTGGGGAGCAGAAAGTACGCACAACGGGAACAAAACTTTAAATACTATAAATTCACTATTTAATAGCTTTTTGGACTATGCAGCCGCAGACGCCGGTTCCAGAGGGTTATGCATCAACAGCATGGAAAATATTCTTCAAATGCATTGGATGCGTGTCGGGCAGAGGCTTTAAATGGTTTTTCTTATCCCTAAATAATCTTGATTGTTTATTTATAAGATCAAAATCACATAACAAACCTGCCGACCACGGAGGTCTTCCATGGCCCGAATCTCACTGTTGAGCCTGCCCCTGGCCGCTACGCCAAAGGGCGAGCAGACCCATTGGCCGAACCTGAGTGAACGCCTGCTGCCATGGTTGCTGCCACTCACGCTGTTTGCGCTGTGGTGGCTGGCCAGCCGTCAGCATTGGATGAGTGAACAAATCCTGCCGGCGCCCGCGCTGGTCTGGAGCAGTGCCGTGGAATTGGCCGGCGGCGAGTTGTGGAGCCACTTGGCGATCAGCCTGCAACGGCTGTTCTGGGGGCTGTTGGCCGGCATCGGGGCCGGGGCGTTACTGGGCGCGCTGCTGGGCTTCAGTGCCCGTGCCGAACGCCTGGTGTTCCCGACGTTCAGCGCCCTGTCGCAAGTCCCGACCCTGGCGTGGATCCCGCTGTTCATGGTGTTTTTCGGGATTGGCGAAACCCTCAAGCTGGTGGTGCTGGTCAAGGCGATTGTGGTGCCCGTGACCCTGCACACCCTGGTCGGCGTGCGCGATGCCCAACCCGGTTTGCGCGAGGCCGCGCGCGTGCTGCGCTTGCCCAGCCACCTGTTGATCCGTCGGCTGATCCTGCCCGCCGCACTGCCCGCGTTCATGGCCGGGGTACGCCTGGCCCTGGCCGCCGGCTGGACTTCGCTGCTGGCCGTGGAGCTGCTGGCCTCCAGCGAAGGCATCGGCTACCTGATGGTCTGGGCGCGGCAGTTGTTCATGCTCGATATCGTGTTTGTGTGCATCGTGGTGATCGGGGTGCTGGGCGTGGCGATGGATCGCGGCATTGGCTGGCTTGACCGCAAATGGGTGCATTGGCCCCATCCGGCGACCGCGCAGATCCGCCGTGGCCCGCGCTACCAAGGCTGGCAACGCCTGCAACCCTGGTTGCTGCCCCTGAGCCTGTTGGCGCTGTGGCAGTCAGCGACGGCCCTGGACTGGGTCGATCCCAATATCCTGGTCAGCCCTTGGACCGTGCTGTACACCACCGCCAGCGGCGTATTCGATGGCAGCCTGCTCAGCGCCCTGGGCAAAAGCCTGGGACGCACCTTGAGCGGTTTGCTCCTCGGCGGCGGGCTGGGTTTTGCCCTTGGCCTGTTGTTGGGCCTGTCGCGCCGCAGTGAGCGAGTGCTCGGCCCGACCCTGGCGGCCCTGCGCCAGATCGCGATTTTTGCCTGGGTGCCGCTGCTCACCGCCTGGTTCGGCCTGGGGGAGTTGGCCAAGTCGGTGTTTATCGCCCTGGCCGCGTTTTTCCCGCTGTTCATCGCCACCCAACGCAGCGTGCTGAACCTCTCGCCGCAGCTCAATGAAGCCGCCCAGGTGCTGCGCCTGAGCCTGGCCTTGCGCCTGCGTCGCCTGGTGTTGCCAGGGGCGGCGGCGGGGATTTTCGCCGGGCTGCGCCTGAGCCTGATCTACGCCTGGCTGGGCACCATCGGCGCCGAATATTTCATGCCGTCCAATGGCGGTATCGGCAGCCTGATGATCGGCGCCCAGCAGCTGCTGCGCATGGACCTGATCATGAGCGGCATGCTGCTGGTCGGTCTCACCGGCGCGGCACTCAACCTTATCGGCCAACGCATCGAAACCCGCGCCACGCGCTGGAGACACGCATGACTGCACCTATTGTCAGCTTCAACCATGTGGGCAAGACCTTTGACGTCGATGGCTTCGAGCTGGAGGCCATCCGCGAATTCAACCTGGATATCGCCGAAGGCGAGTTCGTCGCGATTGTCGGTTCCAGTGGCTGCGGCAAATCCACGTTGCTGCGCCTGCTGATCGGCCTGGACACGCAGTTTCGCGGCGAGATCCGCGTCGATGGCAAGGCCGTGGAAGGCATCGGCGGCGAGCGCGGCATCGTGTTCCAGGAACACCGTCTGTTCCCATGGCTGACGGTCGCGCAAAACATCGGCCTGGGCCTGGTCAACGAGCCGTTGAGCGAGGCCCAGCGCCAACAGCGCATCAGCGATTTTATCGAGCTGGTCGGCCTCACCGATTTCACCCGCGCCTACCCGCACCAATTGTCTGGCGGCATGGCACAACGGGTGGCGATCGCCCGTGGCCTGGTGGCCAGCCCGCGCATCCTGCTGCTGGACGAGCCCTTCGGCGCCCTCGACGCCCTGACCCGCCAACAGATGCAGGATGAACTGCTGGCGATCCGTGCCCGCGCAAAGATCACCACAGTGCTGGTGACCCACGATGTGGAAGAGGCGATTTTCCTCGCCGACCGCGTGGTGGTGATGGAGCCCCGGCCTGGGCGGATCAAGCAGGTGGTGGATATCGCCCTGCCCCATCCGCGCCAGCGCAGCAGCTTTGACTTCCACCAATTGCGCGAAGAACTGCTGCACGAACTGATCAGCGACGACCACTACCAACCGCCGCTGCCGGAGCAGATCCGTGACCTGCCCCTGGCCTTTATTGCCTGCTGATTGAGGAGTGTCTTGATGCCGCAACGTCCCAACTTTCTAGTGATCCTGGCCGATGACATGGGCTTCTCCGACCTCGGCGCATTTGGCGGGGAAATCGCCACGCCGCACCTGGATGCCCTGGCGCTGAACGGCCTGCGCCTGACCGACTTTCACACCGCGCCCACCTGCTCGCCGACCCGTTCGATGCTGCTCACCGGCACCGACCACCATATCGCCGGGATCGGCACCATGGCCGAAGCGCTGACCCCGGAGCTGATCGGCAAGCCGGGCTACGAAGGCTACCTCAACGACAAGGTGGTGGCCCTGCCCGAACTGCTGCGCGAGGCCGGTTACCAGACCTTGATGAGCGGCAAATGGCACCTGGGGCTGACGGCGGAACTGGCGCCCCACGCCCGTGGTTTCGAGCGTTCGTTCTCGCTGTTGCCGGGGGCGGCCAACCACTATGGTTTCGAGCCGCCCTACGACGCCAGCACGCCCGGGCTGCTCAAATCCACCCCGGCGCTGTACATCGAGGACGACACCTTCGTCGAGCAATTGCCCGAGGGCTTCTACTCCTCCGATGCCTTTGGCGACAAGCTCTTGCAGTACCTCAAGGAACGCGACCAGGCCCGGCCCTTTTTTGCCTACCTGCCGTTTTCCGCGCCGCACTGGCCGCTGCAGGCGCCGGTGGAGATCGTCGATAAATACCGTGGCCGCTACGACGCCGGCCCCGAGGTACTGCGCCTGGAGCGCCTGGCAAAACTCAAGGCCCTGGGGCTGATCGATGCCGACGTCGAGCCCCATCCGCTGATCGAGCTGAACACCCAATGGGCGGCTTTGAGCGATGAACAACGCCAGGTCTCGGCGCGAGCCATGGAGGTTTATGCGGCGATGGTCGAGCGCATGGACTGGAACATTGGCCGGGTGGTGGAGTACCTGCGCCAGCAGGGGCAACTGGACAATACCTTTATCCTGTTCATGTCCGACAACGGTGCCGAGGGCGCGCTGCTGGAAGCCTTCCCCAAGTTCGGCCCCGAGCTTCTGACCTACCTCAACCAGCACTACGACAACAGCCTGGGCAATATCGGCCGCGCCAATTCCTATGTCTGGTATGGGCCATCGTGGGCCCAGGTGGCGACGGCACCATCGCGCCTGTTCAAGGCCTTCACCACCGAAGGCGGGATTCGTGTGCCGGCGCTGGTGCATTACCCGCAGTTGGCACTCAAGGGGCAGATCAGCCATGGCTTCGGCACGGTGATGGACATCACCCCGACCATTCTCGACCTGGCCGGCGTGCGCCACCCCGGCAAACAGTGGCGCGGCAAGCCGATTGCACCGCTGCGGGGCAAGTCGTGGCTGGGCTTTTTGTCTGGGGAAACCGCGCAGGTGCACGACGAACATACCGTCACCGGCTGGGAGCTGTTCGGACGCCGGGCGATTCGCCAGGGGCAATGGAAGGCGGTGTATATCCCGGGGCCCGTAGGGCCGGCGACCTGGCAGTTGTATGACCTGGGGCGTGATCCTGGGGAGATCCATGACCTGGCCGTGAGCCAGCCGGAGAAACTGGCGACCTTGATTGGGCACTGGCAGCAGTATGTGGAGGAGACGGGGGTGGTGCTCAGTGCTTCGCCGTTTCAGCCGGACTGAGGTTTTGTAGTGCTTTACTGGCCCCATCGCGGGCAAGCCCGCTCCCACATTTTTGGTTTGTGAACACATTCGAATGTGGGAGCGGGCTTGCCCGCGATGGGGCCTTCCAGGCGCCGCATCAACCCTGCGCCATCTCCCGCAACCTTCCTACATCAAGTATCTCAATCTCCCCATACCCCAACCGCACAACCCCCTGCTCTTGCAACGCCTTGAGCAGCGTATTGGTCGTCTGGCGCGATACCCCCAGCATCGCCGCCAAGTCTTCCTGCGCCAATTGCACCACACGCCGCGAGCCATCGATCTCGCCATAACCCTCGGCGATCATCCACAACCGATGGGCTACCCGCACTGACGCGGGCGCAAGGCTCAATTGCTCGATATTGATAAAGCTCAGCCGCAACTTCTGGCTCATCAGCAAGGCCATGTCCCGCCAATAGGCCGGGCTTTGCGCAAGCAGTTGCAGCATCGCCGCCTGCGGTACCTGCAACAGGGTGCAAGGCCCGACCGCGCACGCGTCGTGGGTGCGCGGCAGGCCGTCGAACACAGCGATTTCACCGAACCAGAAAGGCGCCTGCGCCAGGCTCAACAACGCCTCCTTGCCTTGCTCGTTCACCGCGCTGATGCGCAGGCTGCCCTCCAGCACCGCGTACAGGCCACACGGTGGGTCGCCACGCTTGAACAGCACCTGCCCCGCCGTCAGCTGCCGCACGCGGGCGTGGGCCAGCAGACTATGCTGCAAGGGAGCAGGCAGATGACGGTACCAGTGGCCGCTGGACAGCCGTCCATGCCAAGACTCTGCGTCCATGAGAACTCCAAAGATTGTCGCCCAGTTGACAGTTTGTCGCAGTCCTACAGGGCATGATCAAGCATCCTACAGGAGGAATAACAATGAAAAGCCTCGTCGACCATCTGAGCCAATACGCCGCCTACCACCGCGACCCGCGCAACATCGCCAGCCACTTTATCGGCATCCCCATGATCGTCGTCGCCGTCGCCGTGCTGCTGTCACGCCCCGAATGGACAGTGGCCGGCCTGTGGCTGTCGCCGGCGGTGTTGCTGGCGTTGTTTTCTGCGGGGTTCTACCTGCGCCTGGAACTGGCGCTTGGGGTGTTGATGAGCGTGCTGATGGGCTTATCGGTATGGGCTGGGCATGTGCTGGCGGCGCAAAGCACGCTGGTGTGGCTCAGCAGCGGTATCGGCCTGTTTGTGGTGGGCTGGGTGATCCAGTTTGTCGGCCATTACTACGAAGGGCGCAAGCCTGCGTTCGTCGACGACGTGTCCGGGCTGATCGTGGGGCCGTTGTTTGTGGTGGCGGAGTTGGCGTTTCTGGTGGGGTTGCGCCATGAGCTCAAGCGGCAGATCGAGGAGCGGTCGGGGCCGGTGCGCGCGCTAGCTCGACACACACCTGTGTAGGAGCTGGCTTGCCTGCGATAGCATCACTGCGGTGTGACTGATACACCGAGGTGTCTGCATCGCAGGCAAGCCAGCTCCTACAGGTGATTGGTGCTGGCCAGAGATTCAGGCCTTTTGCCAGACCTTGGGCTTGAAGAACAACGTCGCGCCCCGCGCCAGCCCGGTGAGGCTGTCGTGGTCCTTCACCACTTCGGCTTCGATCAGTTCGCTCTGGCCTTCGACCTTCAGCGTGATCCGCGTGGTGGCGCCCAGCGGGCGGATGTCGCGTACTTGCGCGGCGTGGTGGTCTTCCAGTTCATGGCGTGACAACGACACCTCGTGCGGGCGGAACAGTACGTGCTGGTCTTCGCCCAAGTGCAGGCGGTTGGAGTCGCCCAGGAAGTGATAGACGAAATCGCTGGCCGGGTTTTCGTAGACGTCGCCCGGTGAGCCGATCTGCTCGATCACGCCCTTGTTCATCACCACGATCCGGTCGGCGACTTCCATGGCTTCTTCCTGGTCGTGGGTCACGAACACCGAGGTCAGGTTGATGTCCTCGTGCAGCCGCGCCAACCAACGACGCAGCTCCTTGCGCACCTTGGCATCCAGGGCGCCGAAGGGTTCGTCGAGCAGCAGCACCTTGGGCTCCACCGCCAGGGCACGGGCCAGGGCGATACGCTGGCGTTGGCCGCCGGAGAGTTGTTCCGGGTAGCGATCCGACAACCAGTCCAGTTGCACCATGTTCAGCAACTCGTGAACCTTGGCCGCGATCTGGGTTTCGTTCGGGCGCTGGCTCTTGGGTTTCATGCGCAGGCCGAATGCGACGTTGTCGAATACGGTCATGTGGCGGAACAGCGCGTAGTGCTGAAACACAAACCCGACGTTGCGATCACGCACATCATGGCCGGACACGTCTTCGCCGTGGAACACGATGCTGCCGGCGTCTGGGGTTTCCAGGCCGGCAATGATGCGCAGCAAGGTGGTCTTGCCGCAGCCGGAGGGGCCCAGCAACGCCACCAGCTCGCCACTCTGGATATCCAGGTTGATGCTGTCCAGGGCCTTGAAGGCGTTGAAGTTCTTGCTGACGTTACGGACTTCGATCGACATGACTTATTCCTCAGCCGCACCGGCGCGCAGGCGGTTAATTCGGTTCTCGCTCCACTGCTTGAGCAGCAGGATGAAGAGCGCCAGGATCAGCAACAGACTCGCCACCGCAAACGCAGCGACGTGGTTGTATTCGTTGTAGAGAATCTCGACGTGCAGCGGCAAGGTGTTGGTCACGCCGCGAATGTGGCCGGACACCACCGACACCGCGCCAAACTCACCCATTGCCCGCGCAGTACACAGCACCACGCCGTAGATCAGGCCCCACTTGATGTTCGGCACGGTGACATGCCAGAACATCTGCCAGCCATTGGCGCCCAGCAGGCGCGCGGCTTCTTCTTCCTGGGTGCCCTGCTCCTGCATCAGCGGGATCAACTCGCGGGCCACGAATGGCACGGTGACGAAGATGGTCGCCAGCACGATGCCCGGCAAGGCAAAGACGATCTGGATATCGTGATCCTGCAACCACGGCCCGAAGAAGCCCTGGGCGCCGAACATCAGCACGTAGACCAGGCCGGCGATCACCGGCGAGACCGAGAACGGCAGGTCGATCAGGGTCACCAGCATGCTCTTGCCACGGAACGAGTACTTGCTCACGCACCAGGCCGCACTGACGCCGAATACCAGGTTGAGCGGTACCGAGATCAGCACCGCAATCACCGTCAGCTTCAAGGCCGACAGCGCATCGGGCTCGAAGATCGCCGCAAAGAATGCGCCGAGGCCGAGCTTGAGGCCCTGGGACACCACGATAAACAGTGGCAACAGCAAGAACAGGGCGAAGATCAGCCAGCCAAGGCCGATCAGGATACGTCGCGACACCGCACTGCCACGGCGGGCAGCGTTGGCCGAAGACGCGGCGGAAATAGACGATTGGGACATGTTCCGCGCCTCCTTATGGGTGTTCGATGCGCCGCTGCAACAAGTTGATCAGCAGCAGCAGGACAAAGGAAACCACCAGCATCAGCACGCCGATGGAGGTAGCGCCGGTGTAGTCGTATTGGTCGAGCTTGACCATGATCAGCAACGGCAGGATCTCGGTTTTCATCGGCATGTTGCCGGCGATGAAAATCACCGAGCCGTATTCACCCACGCCTCGGGCAAATGCCAGGGCAAACCCGGTCAGCCAGGCCGGCAGCAGCGCCGGCACGAGGATGTAGCGGAACACTTGCAGGGGCTTGGCGCCGAGGCAGGCGGCGGCTTCTTCGATTTCCCGGGGGATATCGGCCAAGACCGGCTGCACGGTACGCACCACAAAGGGCAAGGTGACGAAGGTCAGGGCCAGGGTGATGCCCAGGGGGGTGTAGGCGATCTTGAAGCCCATGTCGGTGGCGAACTGGCCAACCAGGCCGGACGGCGCGTACAACGCGGTCAGCGCAATACCGGCCACGGCGGTGGGCAGGGCGAACGGCAGGTCGATCATCGCGTCGATGATCTTGCGCCCGGGGAAGGTGTAGCGCACCAGCACCCAGGCCAGCAGCGTACCGATCACGCCGTTGATCAGCGCGGCGTACAGGGCCGTACTGAAGCTCAGCTTCAACGCCGCCCACACGCGCGGCGCCGAGATGATGGCCCAGAACTGATCCCAGGTGAGTTGGGCGGCGTGGACGAACATGGCCGCCAGCGGTATGAGCACAATCAGGCTGAGGTACACCAAGGTGTAACCCAGCGTCAGCCCGAAGCCGGGTATGACGGGGGAGATACGACGCGACATAAAAGTCCTTGGTTAACAGGTAGATACCACTGCAAGAACAAACCTTTGTGGGAGCCGGGCTTGCCCGCGATGCAGGCACCTCGGTGTATCAGTTACACCGCGGTGATGCTATCGCGGGCAAGCCCGGCTCCCACAGAAAGCTCACGCCTGGCAGCAGTGTGGCTTACTGCGCCGTGTAGATCTGGTCGAACACGCCACCGTCATTGAAGAATTTCGGTTGGGCAGTTTTCCAGCCGCCGAAGTCTTTGTCGATAGTCACCAGGTCCAGTTTCGGGAACTGCTGGGCGTATTTGGCGGCCACATCCTTGTCACGCGGGCGGTAGAAGTTCTTTGCCGCGATCTCCTGGCCAGCCGGGCTGTACAGGTGGTTGAGGTACGCCGTGGCGATTTCGGTGTTGCCCTTTTTCTCGGCGTTCTTGTCGACCACGGCCACGGGTGGCTCGGCGAGGATCGACAGGGACGGCACGATGATGTCGAACTTGTCGGCACCGCCATCTTCCTTGAGGGCCAGGAACGCTTCGTTTTCCCAGGCCAGCAACACGTCACCCTGACCGTTGTTGACGAAGGTAATGGTCGAACCGCGCGCACCGGTGTCGAGGATCGGCACGTGCTTGAACAGTTCTTTCACGTATTCCTGGGCCTTGGCTTCGCTGCCACCGGCCTTGAGGCCATAGGCCCAGGCGGCGAGGAAGTTCCAGCGGGCACCGCCGGAGGTTTTCGGGTTCGGCGTGATCACCGACACGTCATTCTTGATCAGGTCGCCCCAGTCCTTGATGCCTTTGGGGTTGCCCTTGCGCACCAGGAACACGATGGTCGAGGTGTAAGGCGTGCTGGCCTCAGGCAGGCGGGTCTGCCAGTTCTCCGGCAGGGTCTTGCCCAGCTTGGCAATTTCGTCGATGTCGCCGGCCAGGGCCAGGGTTACCACGTCGGCGCGCAGGCCGTCGATCACTGCCCGGCCTTGCTTGCCCGAACCACCGTGGGACTGCTGGATCTTCACGTTGTCGCCAGGGTGGGCCTTTTTCCAAAAGCTGGTGAATTCGGCGTTGTAGTCCTGGTACAGCTCACGGGTCGGATCGTAGGAAACGTTGAGCAGCTCGTAATCCTTGGCCACTGCGGAACCGGCAAACACGGCGCTGGCCAGGGCGGCCAGGGCATAACGGCGAATCGACGACATAGACAAGCTCCTGAAATTCTTGGGTGTTGGCTTTTCTTATAAGTACGGGTCCCGCAATCGAAGCGCCGTGTTGCCTCAGCTCGGTTTGTTGCCCGGGCTCTGCAAGCGGAATTTCTCTTTGCGTTCGATCTGCACCACTTGGGCGTTGTGTACGGTGATTTCCACTGCGCCGAAACGCAGGTCACGCAATGCGCTTTGGATCTCGCGCAAAATGGCTGCTTCGTCCTGGCCGTCAACGCTGCGTAGAGATGCGCTCATGGTCGTGCTCCTGAAATGAGAAGTGCCTGGCAGTGGCGGCACTGCTTGCGGCGTGAGAGCGATAGTAGATAAGCGCGGATATTCTTAAAAATACTATTTAAGAATGTTTATATAACCAGAAATAATTTTCAGGCAGGGCATGACGTTACACAGAGTGCAGATCCAAATGTGGGAGCGGGCTTGCCCGCGATGGCGGAGTGTCAGCCAATAAATCTGGCACTGATACACCGCTATCGCGGGCAAGCCCGCTCCCACATTTACTGTATTGCGGCCCCGCAGAGAGGTCAGCGGATAGCAGGGGCCCTGGCCCAATCAATGTCCGCCGCCAGCATCGGCCGACCAAACCAGTAGCCCTGGCCGAGGTCGCACTGGTGATTGAGCAGGAACCGCGCCTGTTCCATCTGTTCGATGCCTTCGGCATGCACTTGCATGCCCATGCTCTGCGCCAAGGCGATGACCACCCGCACAATCGCCGCATCGTCTTCATCCCACGGCAGGCCGGCGACGAAGCCCTGGTCGATTTTCAACTTCTGCACCGGCAGGCGCTTGAGGCGCAGCAGTGACGAATAGCCGGTACCAAAATCATCGATGGCCAGGCTCAGGCCCAGCTCGCGCAGGCGGTGCAGCTGTTCCAGGGCCACTTCCGGGTCATCCATCACCGCGCTTTCGGTGACTTCCAGCTCCAGCTTCGCCGGGTCCAGGCCGGTGTCGTGCAGCACCTTGGCGACCTGCTCGTACAGTTCGTGGCGGGCAAACAGTCGGCTGGAAACATTTACCGCGAGGAACGACAGCATTTTGCCTTCCTCCAGCCATCGGCACATCTGGCGACAGGCTTGGTCCATGACCCAGGCATCGATCTCGGCGATCAAGCCGGTGCGTTCGGCGATCGGGATAAATTCCGCAGGCGGCACCAGCCCACGCTGCGGGTGCTGCCAGCGCACCAAGGCCTCGACGCCAATCAGGGCGCTGGTTTGCAGATCGTGCACCGGCTGGTAATAGACGCGAAGTTCATGCTGATCCAGGGCGCGGCGCAGTTCGTTGCCGACCTCGATCCGGTTCTGCGCGTGGGCGGTCAGTTCCTCGGTGTACAAGGCGAAGCCTTCACGCCCGGAACTCTTGGCCTTGAACAAAGCGGAGTCAGCGTTGCGCAGCAGTTGTTCGGCACTCAAGGCATCGCTGGGGAACAGGCTGATGCCAATACTCACGCTGACAAACAATTGGTGACCGTCGAACACGAACGGCAGCTTCATGCTGTCGATAATCCGCTGGGCCAGGGCCGCAGCCTGGACCACCTGTGGACAACTTTCCGCCAGCACCGCGAATTCGTCGCCGCCCAGGCGTGCGAGGGTCACGCCGGGGCCGAACAGGCCTTGCAGGCGCTCGCCCACGGCCTTGAGCAACTGGTCGCCTACATTGTGGCCAAGGCTGTCGTTGATGATTTTGAAATGGTCCAGATCCAGCATCAGCAGCGCGCAGCCACGCTTGTGGATCTGCGCCGAGGCCAGCGCCTGCTCGGCGCGGTCGGTGAATAGCAGGCGATTGGGCAGGTCGGTCAACGGGTCGTGGTGAGCCAGATGGGCCAGCTCGCGCTCGGAATGCTTGATCGCGCTGATGTCGGAGAACACTGCAACGTAATGGCTGATCTGGCCCTGGTCATCATGGATGACGCGGATGGTTTGCCACTGTGGGTAAATTTCCCCACTTTTACGGCGGTTCCAGATCTCGCCGCTCCATTCCCCGTCTTGGTTGAGCGTGCGAAACATCTGCTCATAAAAAGCTGGCGAATGACGACCGGACTTGAACAGGCTCGGCTGTCGACCCATCACGTCATCTACCTGGTAACCGGTGATTTCGATGAAGGCGCGGTTGACGTGCACAATCCGCCCGCGGGCGTCGGTGACCAGCACCCCTTCGCGGGTGCAATCGAACACTGCCGCTGCCTGGCGCAGGCGCTCGCGGTTCTCTTTCAACGGTTGCTGGATACGGTGGGTACGGGCGCTGCGGGCGCACAACAAGAAGATAAACAGGGCACTGAGAACCACCCACAGGTAGCCGCGCAGCATCTGCCAGTGGACTATTTCCCTGGGTTCATCGATGAAATTGATAAATACCTGCTGACTGAGCTGTATCCACAAGACGGAAATCAGCAAGTACACCAGCCCCGCACGTAGGGCACCTCGGTATGAAAGCAGCATATGACTAGTAATCCTTACTAAAAAACAGAATCGCCCTACAAAGGCTGCGGATTATAGAATAAGTAACATCTCGTCACTCCTATTCAAAAGGGCGACTGGTTTTATCTGTACGCTTAGTGATAATGCGTGAGCTGTTCTTTTCTTTATCTGAGGGCCATACAGCCTATGTGGTACAACGGTTTTCTTGACTTGTCAGCCTGGCAACTGGTGGCAGTCACTCTGTTGATGACCCACGTGACCATCATCGGTGTCACGGTCTATCTACACCGCTATTCAGCCCACCGCTCCCTGGAGCTCAATGCTGGCCTGAAACACTTCTTCCGCTTCTGGCTGTGGTTGACCACGGCGCAGAACACCCGCGAGTGGACCGCCATCCACCGCAAACACCACGCCAAATGCGAAACCGTCGACGATCCCCATAGCCCGGTGATCAAGGGCCTGTCCACGGTCCTGCGCAAAGGGGCCGAGCTGTACCGCGCCGAGGCGGAAAACCCCGAGACCCTGCGCATCTACGGCAAGAACTGCCCGGACGACTGGATCGAGCGCAAACTCTACACCCGTTATCCGCTGCTGGGCGTTGCCCTGATGGGCGTCATCGACGTGCTGCTGTTCGGCACCATCGGCATCACCATCTGGGCGATCCAGATGATGTGGATCCCCTTCTGGGCCGCCGGTGTGATCAACGGCCTGGGGCATGCGATCGGCTATCGCAACTTCGAATGCCGCGACGCGGCGACCAACCTGGTGCCGTGGGGCATCATCGTCGGTGGCGAAGAGCTGCATAACAACCATCACACCTACCCCAACTCCGCCAAGCTGTCGGTGAAAAAGTGGGAATTCGACCTGGGCTGGGCCTGGATCAAGGTGTTCAGCTTCCTGCGCCTGGCCAAGGTTCAGCGGGTCGCGCCGATTGCCCACCGGGTCGAAGGCAAGGGCCACCTGGACATGGACACCGCCATGGCGATCCTCAACAACCGCTTCCAGATCATGGCCCAGTACCGCAAGTTGGTGATCGCGCCGTTGGTCAAGCAGGAACTGGAAAAGGTCGATCACTCGGTACGCCACCAGTTCCACCGCGCCAAGCGCCTGCTGTCGCGCGAGACCAGCCTGCTGGATGAGCGCCACCACCTGCGCATCCAGAGCATGCTGGAGCACAGTCAGGCCTTGAAAGTGATCTACGAAAAGCGCCTGGCGCTACAGCAGATCTGGCTCAAGACCAGCAGCAACGGGCATGACATGCTCGCGGCAATCAAGGAATGGGTGCACGAGGCCGAGGCCAGCGGGATCCAGTCCCTGCGCGACTTTGCCCACCAGTTGAAAACCTACTCCCTGCGCCCCACCGCCTGACCTCAGCAGGAGCCGGCTTGCCGGCGATGAGGCCTTTGAACTGTGCAGCAGATTCAAGGCCGCCATCGCTGGCAAGCCAGCGCCTGCAAGGCCCGGGTATGTTTCCAGTTGGCGCCCACAGTTTTTTGGCGTCATTTCACAGTCGCCGAATATTCCCTCTCAATCGCGACTGATAACGGAACTTAGCTGCAATTCCCCTCTCTCAAACAACACTTCGCCATCCTGGCGGGCTTGTTTTGACTGCTGTTCGATGCTGCGGCATGTCCAGAGAGAATTGTGCCGATGGTCCACGAAACGGACTCCCCAACGCC
Source organism: Pseudomonas sp. 06C 126 (assembly GCF_001855215.1). Lineage (NCBI taxonomy): Bacteria > Pseudomonadati > Pseudomonadota > Gammaproteobacteria > Pseudomonadales > Pseudomonadaceae > Pseudomonas > Pseudomonas sp. 06C 126. The sequence continues at coordinate 22,564 of NZ_MIFU01000111.1, forward strand.
CACCACACCCGACTCGACGGATACGTCGCGTCCAGCGGCTGCCGCCACCTTGCTGGCATTGATGCACGCCCAGGGCGAAGTGGAGCGCCTGAGCGAGCGCGAACAGCTGTTGAGTTCGCTGCTGGTGAGTGTCAACGCCGTGCTCTGGGCCATCGAGTGGGAGACCCGGCGCGTGCTGTACGTGAGCCCTGCCTATGAGCGCATCTTCGGGCGCTCGGCCAGCCTGCTGTTGGCCGAACACCGTGGCTGGCGTGACAGCATCCACCCCGAAGACCAGCAATATGCCGAGCAAAGCCTGGCCCAGGTACTGGCGTTGGGAGCGGTCGAGGATCGCCAGTACCGCATCATCACGGCGGACGGGCAGATCCGCTGGCTCAGCGACAAGTGCTTTACCAACCAGCAGGCTGCCCCGGGAAAACCGCTGATTGTGGTGGGCATCGCCGAAGACATCACCGAAAAGAAGCACCTGGAACTCGAACTGCAGCGCCTGGCCACCACCGACGTGCTGACCCGCAGCAGCAACCGCCGGCACTTCTTTGAATGCGCTCACCACGAATTCGAACGCGCCTGCGCCCAAGGCCTGCCCCTGGCCTTCCTGTTGCTGGACATCGATAACTTCAAGAACATCAACGACACCTACGGCCACCTGGAGGGCGATCAGGTGTTGCTGCGTATCGCCGAGAGCGGTCGCGGGGTGTTGCGCCGTGGCGACCTGTTCGGGCGCATTGGTGGCGAAGAGTTTGCGGCGGTACTGCCGGGATGCGCGCCGGAAAGGGCCATGCAAGTCGCCGAACGCTTGGGGCAGGAAGTGCGGCAACTGAGTTTCAGCCATGAAGGCCAGCCCTACAGCGTGACCGTCAGCCAGGGCCTGGCCAGCCTCACCGCCGAAGATGCAACCCTGGACAGCCTCTTCGCCCGCGCCGATGCGGCGATGTATGAAGCCAAGCGCCAGGGCAAGAACCGGGTAATTGCCAGCTGAAGTCGCCGAAGATGGCCAAATAAAGCCCCCCACGCGGCATCTCGGCCAGACAACAAACCTGGGGGCACCACAAAACAAATGTAGGAGCTGGCTTGCCTGCGATGGCGGTGTATTTGCCAGCCGTGCAGTGCCTGGCCCGCCGTCATCGCGGGCAAGCCCGCTCCCACAATGGGGGGCGGTGA
>NZ_MIFU01000112.1:0-22517 GCF_001855215.1 Pseudomonas sp. 06C 126
GAGCAATGCCTGACTGCGGGCATGCCGAGCCTAGGCGAGGCACCGAGTGGTGGGGCAAGAGCGCTTTGGTTACTTTCGCGCTCTTCGAAAGTGACCCGCCGTAAGGGCGGAACCCTAAGCCGCCGTAACCGCAGCAACGGATATGTACACCCCCCCAAAAGAGCGAGCTGCCTAGAGACTCATGCCCAAAGCAAGCAATCCAGCCCCCCCATCAGACCGGGTCTCACCCCAAGTCTTTCGGCACCTGCAAATGCTGGGTCGGAAATGCCCGAGCGTATACCTGGCACACCCGCAACACCTGCTCATCGGCAAACCGCGCCCCCACCACATGCAAGCCCACCGGCAAGCCATTGGCCGCCAACCCGCACGGTACCGAGGCCGCCGGTTGTTGGGTGAGGTTGAAGGGGTAGCTGAACGGCGTCCACTCCATCCATTCGCCCAGCCCCGAGCCCGGTGGTACGTTGTGCCCCGCGTCAAAGGCAGTGATCGGTAGCATCGGCGAGACCAGTATGTCGTAGTGCTCATGGAACGCCGCCATGCGCGCCACCAATGCCGCCCGTGCTTCCAGGGCGGCGGTGTAGTCGTCCAGGCTGAGGCGTTCGCCCTGTTGCGCAATGCGCAGCAGGCCGGGGTCGAGCAGGTCGCACTGGGCGCCGGTCAGTTGCCCCGTCAGGCGCGCCGCGCCGGCGAACCACAGGGTGTTGAACACTTCCAGCGGGTCGCTGAACCCCGGGTCGATCTGTTCCACATGCGCCCCGAGTTGCACCAGGCCCGCGACTGCCTGCGCGACCACCTTGGCCACCTGCGGATCGACGTTCACGTAGCCAAAATCAGGGCTGTAGGCGATGCGCAGTCCCTTCAGGTCCGTGCCGGGCGTGAGCCACGGCGTGCTGCGGGGGGCGCCAATCAGGCCGTCCCGGGCGTCCGGTTGCGCCACGGTTTGTAGCATCAGCACGGCATCTTCCACGGTGCGGGTCATCGGCCCCAGGTGCGAGAGGATCGTCATCGAACTGGCCGGCCATTGCGGCACGTAGCCAAAGGTCGGCTTGATGCCGAAGGTGCCGGTAAAGGCACAGGGAATGCGGATCGAGCCCCCGGCATCGCTGCCCTGGTGCAGCACGCCGAGGTTCAGTGCTGCCGCCGCGCCCGCGCCGCCGGATGAACCGCCCGCCGTGGTGCGGGTGTCCCAGGGGTTGCGGGTGATGCCGTACAGCGGGTTGTCGGTGACGCCTTTCCAGCCGAATTCCGGGGTGGTGGTCTTGCCCAGCAGCACCGCGCCGGCCTTGCGCATAAACCCCGAGAATGGTGCGTCGACGTCCCACGGCCCGCTGGCGGATGAGGTGCGCGAGCCCTTGCGCGTGGGCATGCCCGCCGTCAGGGTCAAGTCTTTGATCGACGCCGGCACGCCGTCCAATGCGCCGCAAGGTTGGCCCTTGAACCAGCGTTGTTCCGAGGCCCGCGCGGCGTTCAAGGCGCCTTCGGGGTCGACATGGCAGTAGGCGTTGACCATCGGGTTGTAGCGTTCGATGCGCAGCAAGGTGTCTTCGGTCACGTCCACCGGCGACAGGCTTTTATCCCGGTAGCGCGCCAGCAGTTCCACGGCCGTCAGGTTGGCGATATCAGTCATGCCGCATCACCTCCCTGGGCTGCGTTGACCATGGCCCGCAGCAACACCGCGCAGCCGGCGGCCAGGTCATCCGGCGCGGCGTTTTCGATTTCGTTGTGGCTGATGCCGCCTTCGCACGGTACAAAAATCATCCCGGCCGGGCCCAGTTCGGCGACAAAAATCGCGTCGTGCCCGGCGCCGCTGACGATATCCATATGGCTCAAGCCCAGCACACTGGCCGCATCGCGCACGGCGTTGACGCAAGAGGGATGAAAGTCCAGCGGCGGGAAGTCCGCGGTGGGCGTCAGCTCATAGCTCAGGCCATGCTGCTTGGCCGTGGCTTCGATCACCTCACGCACTTCATCCACCATCGCTTGCAGTTTGTCGGCGTGCAGATGGCGCAGGTCGATGGTCATCTGCACCTGGCCGGGAATCACGTTGCGCGAGCCCGGATGCAGGCTCAGGCAGCCGACGGTACCGCAGGCGTGGGGTTGTTGTTCATGGGCAATCCGGTTGACCGCGCTGACCACCTGCGCGGCGCCCACCAGGGCGTCCTTGCGCAGGCGCATGGGCGTCGGGCCGGCGTGGGCCTCGACGCCGGTGAGCGTCAGGTCGAACCACTTCTGGCCCAGGCAGCCCATGACCACGCCAAGGGTGATGGCCTGATCTTCAAGCACTGGACCCTGTTCGATATGCGCCTCGAAATAGGCGCCCACCGGGTGCCCAAGTACCGCACGTGGGCCGGCGTAGCCAATGCGCTGCAACTCGGCGCCCACCGACAGGCCTTGCTCGTCCTGCTTATCGAGGGTCTCCTGCAAGTCGAATTTGCCGGCAAACACCCCGGAACCCATCATGCACGGCGGGAAGCGCGAGCCTTCCTCGTTGGTCCACACCACCACTTCAATCGGCGCCTGGGTTTGCACGCCCAAGTCATTCAAGGTGCGGATCACTTCCAGGCCGGCCATCACCCCATAGCAGCCATCGAACTTGCCGCCGGTGGGCTGGGTGTCGATATGGCTGCCCGTCATCACGGGTGGCAGGTCAGGGTTACGTCCGGCGCGACGGGCAAAGATATTGCCGATGGCATCCACGCTGACACTGCAGCCGGCGGCCTCGCACCACTGCACAAACAGGTCGCGGGCCTGGCGATCCAGGTCGGTCAGGGCCAGGCGGCACACGCCGCCCTTGGCCGTGGCGCCGAGCTGGGCCAGGTCCATCAAGGATTGCCACAGGCGGTCGCGGTTGATCAGCGGGGCGTTGTTCTTGAGCGGTTGCGCAAAACTATTCATCAGCAGTCTCCGGTCAGGCACTCAGGGCCAGGTAGCGGTTCTTGATCGTCGGGTCGGCGCGAAAGGCCTCGGCGCTGCCTTCGTAGACCACGCGGCCCTGTTCGAGCACGTAGTGGCGGTCGGCAAGCTTGTCGCAGACCAACAGGTTCTGCTCCACCAGCAGCACCGGCAGGCCGTCGTCCTTGATCTTGCGCAGGATTTTTACCAGTTCATCGACGATCACCGGGGCCAGGCCTTCGGTGGGTTCGTCGAGGATCAGCAGCTTGGGGTCGTTGAGCAGGGCGCGAGCGATAGCGAGCATCTGCTGCTCACCACCGGACAATGCATGGCCGGCGTTTTTGCGCCGCTCCTTGAGGCGCGGGAACATCGCGTACACGTCTTCCATCTGCCAGCGGCTGGTCTTGCGTACGGCGATGCGCAGGTTTTCTTCCACGGTGAGCAAACGGAAAATCCCGCGGTTTTCGGGGACCAGCGCCAACCCCTGGCGGGCGATTTCAAAGATCTTCTGCCCCACCAGCGGTTTGCCGTTGAAATGAATCTGCCCCTGGCGCGGGCAGATAATCCCCAGGATGCTGCGCAGGGTGGTGGTCTTGCCCGCGCCGTTACGGCCGAGCAGGGTCACCAGTTCGCCGGGGTTGACGGTCAGGGACACGCCCTCGAGGACGTGGCTCTTGTCGTAGTAGGAATGAATATTGTCGACGGTCAGCATCAGGCGGCCTCTCCCAGGTAAGCAGTGCGCACGCGCTCGTCGGCGCGTACGAATTGCGGCGTGCCTTCCACCAGGATCTGCCCGTGGCTCATCACGGTGATGCGCTGGCTGATGGACATGACGATGCTCATGTTGTGCTCGATCAACAGCACGGTGTGGTCGCGGCCCAGGTCGCTGATCAGTTGGGTCATGATCGGAATATCGTCGATGCCCATGCCCGAGGTGGGTTCGTCGAGCATCAACAGCTTGGGTCGCGAGCAGATCGACATTCCCACTTCCAGCACCCGTTGCTGGCCGTGGGACAACTCACCGGCCAGGGTCTCGGCGCGGGCGGTCAGTTGCAGGCGTTCCAGGACCTGGTCGGCCATTTCCAGGTGCTCGCGCTGGCTGTCGACGCGGCGCCAGAAGTTCAGGGCGCGCACGCCGTCGCGGCCCTGGGCGGCCAGGCGCAGGTTCTCGCGCACGCTGAGGTTCTGGAACAGGCTGGTGAGCTGGAACGAACGGGCCATGCCCAGGCCCACGCGGCCGTGGGCCGGTTTGCGCATCAGGTTCTGGCCGTCGAAATGAATCGCGCCGGCCGTAGCCTGGCGCTCGCCGGTCAGGCAGTGAAACAGGCTGGTCTTGCCGGCGCCGTTGGGCCCGATAATGGTGTGGATGGTGCCGGCTTCGACCTTGAGGTTGACGCCGTTGACGGCATGGAAGGCGCCGTAGGCCAGTTCCAGGTCTTTGGTTTCCAACAGGATGCTCATAGCAGCTCCTCCTTGGTCACGACGGCGGCCTTGCGGCTACCCCGCACACGGTCGAACAGCGACGACAGGCCGCCCCACAAACCACCGCGCATAAAGATCACCACCAGGATCAGGATCACCCCCAGCAGCATCAGCCAGCGCGGCCACAGGTCGGACAGGAAATCCCCCAGCAGTACAATGGAACCGGCCCCCAGCAACGAGCCGAACAGCGAGCCGGTACCGCCGACGATGGTCATGATCAGGATGTTCTCCGACATCACCAGGTCGATATTGGACAGCGGCACAAAGTGCAGGAGCATGGCGTACAGCGCCCCGGCAATCCCGGTGACCGCGCCCGACAGCACAAACACCAGGATCTTGAAGTGGCGTGTGTCGTAGCCGATGGCCGAGGCGCGGGTTTCGTTTTCGCGGATCGCCATCAGCGTGCTGCCGAACGGCGAGGCGATCACCCGGCGTGCGCCGATAAAGATCAGCAGGAACAGCACCGCGACAAAACCGTAGAACACCCGGGCGTCGGCCAGGGACAGCAGTACCGTGTCACCGATACGGATTTCCGGGCGCGGCACGCTGAGCAGGCCGTTGTCGCCACCGGTCCAGTCGCTCAGGGTGTAGGCGAGGAAGTAGGCCATCTGGCTGAAGGCCAGGGTCAGCATCACGAAGTAGATACCGGTGCGGCGGATCGCCAGGGCGCCCACCAGGAACGCCAGGAACCCACCGGCCAGCGCCGCGCCGAGCAGCGCGCTGAACAGGCCCAGTTGCAGGTGGATCATCAACAGCGCCGCGCAATAGGCACCGGCGCCGAAGAAGATGCCCTGACCGAACGACAGCAGCCCGGTGTAGCCCAGCAACAGGTTGCAGGCCAGGGCGGCGAGGGCAAAGATCAGGATCTCGGTGGCCAGGGTCGCCGAGGGCAGGATCAATGGCAGGCCGATCAGCACCGCCAACACCCACAGCAACATGGCCTTGGATTGGGTCTTGGCAAACGGCAGGGGATTTTTCTCGCTCATGTCAGACTCTCCCGAACAGGCCGTAAGGGCGCACCAGAATCACCACGGCCATGGCGCCGTAGATCATCAGGCTCGCGCCTTGGGGCCAGAGTGTGGTCATCAGGCTCTGCACCACGCCCACCAGCAGGCCGCCCACCAGGGCACCGCCGAACGAGCCCATGCCGCCTATCACCACGACGACGAAGGCGATGCCGAGGATTTCCGGACCGACAAAAGGCTGGGCGCCGCGCAAGGGCGCAAACAACACGCCGGCGATGCCGGCCAGGGCCACGCCGAGGGCGAAGGTCATGGAGAACAGGCGGAAAATATTGGTGCCCAGCAGCGATACGGTCTCGGTGCTCTCACTGCCGGCCCGCACCAGGGCGCCAAAGCGTGTGCGCTCCAGCAGCAGCCACAGGCCCAGGCCCACCAGCCCCGAGAACACAATCAAAAACAGGCGGTAGTAGGGGTACACAAAGTCGCCGACCACCAACACCCCGCGCAGCAATTCCGGGACGGCGACGCTTTTGCCCACCGGGCCCCAGATCATCACGCTGGCTTCCTGGATGATCAGCGCGATACCCAGGGTCACGAGGATCTGGAACATATGCGGCAGGTGGTAGATCCGCTGGATCAATAATCGCTCGATCAGCCACGCCAGTGCGGCCACCACCAGGGGCGCGATCAGCAGGGCCAGCCAGAAGCTGCCGGTGAGGCTGACGGCGGTGTAGCAGATGTACGCCCCCAGCAAAAAAAACGCGCCGTGGGCGAAGTTGACGAAGTTCAGCAGGCCGAAAATGATGGTCAACCCGACCGCGATCAGGAAGTAGATCATCCCCAGGCCCAGGCCGTTGAGAATCTGGAACAGATAAAGATTGAGCATGCAGGAACCCTCCAACAGGCGGCCGTGGTCAACGGCCCTGTCGTGTATTACCGGTGAAAGTGGGCGGATCAGCCGAGCGTGCAGCCCGTGGCTTCTACCGGTGGGAACGACTGGCCGGCGCTGAGCACCTTGGCCAGGTCGTCCTTGTCGGCCATGTCGCCTGCGGCCTTGCCCACCAGCAGGTAGTAATCCTTGATCACCTGGTGGTCGCCGGCGCGGATCGTTTCCTTGCCGGTCGGGCCGTCGTAGCTCAGGCCCTGCATGGCCTTGGCCACCATGGGGCCGTCGAAGCTGCCGGTGGCCTTGATGGTGTCGAGCATGACCTTGGTGCTGATGTAATCGGCGGCCAGCGGGTAGGTGGGGTTGATCCCGTACTTGGCCTGGGTCAGCTTGACCAGCTCGCGGTTGAGCGGGGTGTCGACCTGGTGCCAATACTGCGCGCCGAGGTACACACCTTCGAGCACATCGCTGCCCAGTTCCTGGAACTGGTCGAGGCCGGCGGACCACACCAGCAGCACTTTCATGCGCTCCTTGATACCGAAGTTCACCGCCTGGCGCAGGGTGTTGGACGACTGGCTGCCGAAGTTGAGCAATACCAGCACGTCAGGCTTGGCGGCGATGGCGTTGGTCAGGTAGCCGGAGAACTCTTGCTCCTGCAACGAGTGATAGCTGTTGCCCACATGTTCCAGGCCGTTCTCGGCCAGCACCGCCTTGGCGCCTTCAAGCAGGGCTTCACCGAACACGTATTGCGGGGTGATGGTGTACCAGCGCTTGGCGTCCGGCAGCAGCTTGATCAGCGGCACCACGGTTTCGCGGATCGCGCCATAGGTGGGCACCGACCAGCGGAAAGTCGCACTGTTGCAGTCCTTGCCGGTGACTTCATCGGCGCCCACCGGGGTCATGAATACACCGCCGACCTTGGACACTTCCTTGGCCACCGCCAGCGCCGAGGACGACAGGGTGCAGCCCTGGAAGAACCGCGCGCCATCCTGGCCAATCGCCTCCTGGACCTTGCGCACCGCCTTGCCGGCGTTGCCTTCGGTGTCGATCACCTTGTAGTTCAACGGGCGCCCCAACAAGTCTGGGTACTGCGCCACGGCCAGGCGTGAACCCATGTCGGCAAATTTGCCATAACTGGCAAACGCACCAGACATGGACTTGAGGCCGTAAAAGGTAAACGGTTCGGCGGCGAATGCACTGCGCACGCCCAGCGGAAGGCTGAGCGCGGCGGCGGCGGTGAGGCTGGCTTTCAACAACGTACGACGCTGCATGGGGTGACTCCCTGGTTTAGTTATTGGCAGGAGTGGCAATGGCGATACGGTGGAGCACGGCCTGTGGGCAGGCCTTTTTTATTGAAGTGAAACGCGGTCCAAATGTGGGAGCTGTGGTGTATTTAAGAGTGATCGAACTCCAGTAGAAAGTGTGGGCTGACCTGGCCTTCCAGCGCGGTCATGTGGTGTTCGGCGTCGCACATGTGCTCATGCATCAGGCTGCGCACGGCCGCTTCGTCGCCGGCGCGAAAGGCGCTCAGCAGTTGCTTGTGATAGTCCAGGTTGGCCGCGTCGAACTGCTTGCGCTTGGGCTTGTAGGCTTTTTTCAGCACCACCAGGTCGCGCAGCAGGTCGTTGAGGAACTGCGCCATGAAACTCAGCAGCGGGTTGGGGCAGGCCCTGGCCAGCAGGTTGTGGAATTCCAGCTCCGCCAGGCGCTGCTCACGCTGGCCGGCCTCGCTGTCTTCCGGGGCGCTGCAAAAATCCACGTTGTCTTGCAGGGCGCGATAGTCGTCTTCGCTCAAGCGCCCCAGCACCGACACCGCCAATTCCACCTCGATCACCTTGCGCAGTTGATACACCTGCTCGCCATCCAGGTGCTGGAAGTGCAGGTAGTTGCGCAAGGCGCGGCTGGCCGGTTCGGTGCCGGCCTGGTTCAGGTAGGCCCCGCCAGTGGGGCCGGTGCGGGTGCTGACCAGGCCTTCGACTTCCAGGGCCTTGAGCGCTTCGCGGGCCGAGCCCTTGGAGCACTGGAAGCTTTCCATTAGCTCGCGCTCGGTGGGCAAGCGGTCGCCGGGCTTCAGCGCATCGGTGACGATCGAGCGCTTGACCGACTCGACAATCACATCGGAAAGCTTCTGGCGTTTGCGTCGCAGGGGTCGGCTGAGCATGGTTTTCTATTTATCGTATTAATGCGGATAAATAGCACTTAATAGGGGTTGAGCAGAGGCGTCAACGGCAGGGGTCGTTTTCAGGTAAAACAGGTCGTAAACCACCTTTGGACTAGCAGGCCAACTCAACTCAACTGTGGGAGCTGGCTTGCCTGCGATAGCGGTTTATCAACTGAGAAAATATTGCCTGACCCACCGTTATCGCAGGCAAGCCAGCTCCTACAGTTGAGTTGTGGAGTTAGGCAGATCGAGCCTGGCGCAGTAATTGCGTGCCTTAGCGCTCCAGTCTTTGTGCAGGAGCAACCGACCATGCAATTACGAGCCTTGCGGTATTTTCACGAGGTGGCGCGTTGCGCCTCGTTGCGTAAGGCGGCCGAGCGTTTGTACGTCACGCCCACTGCCGTCAGCCGGCAGATCGAGCACCTGGAACACTTCTTTGGCGCCGCCTTGATTGAGCGCGGCCCGCGTGGCATCCGCCTGACGGTAGAGGGCGAATGCCTGGCCGAGCAGGTCACCAGCACCCTGCGCGGCCTCGATCAGGTGCGCGATGTGATCGCCAGCCGGCAAAGCCAGGTGGCGGGTAACATCAGTATCCATGTGTCAGAAAGTATCGTTTCCACGGTGCTGGCGCCGGTGCTCGCGGCGTTCTACCGCGCCCATCCCAAGGTCACCTTCAATATTGTGATCGCCAGCGCTTCAGCCACCCTCGATGCACTGTGCAGCGGCGAGGCCGACCTGGGCCTGGCGTTCTATCTGCAGGAGCGGGCCGATGTTGAAGTCACCGCGCAATGCGAGCTGTGGCACCGGGTGCTGGTCAGTGCCGAACACCCCTTTGCCCAGCGCGACAGCATTGAACTGCGCGAGCTTGAAGGCCAGCCCCTGGCCATCCCCGACTCGGCGTACGGCGTGCGCCAGGCCCTGGAAGCTGCGGCGAAAAAGCGAGGGGTGACGATCCAGCCGGTGTTTACCACCAGCTCTCTGGAGGTACAAAAAAGCCTGGCCCGACAACGGGCGGCGGTGTTGATCCTGCCCCAGGTGGATGCCGACGCCCGCGACCTGGGCGATGGCCTGGTAGCGGTGCCGATTGCCGATGAACACCTGGGGCGGATTCGCATCGACCTGTGCGGCTACCGCAATCGACCGCGCTCAGTGGCGGTGCTCAAGTGCCAGGAGATGCTGGCCAGCGCGATGCAGCGTTGCGCGCTGGTGGACTGAGGCTTCAGTCGACCAGGCAACTGCTGGATGCGGGTGGCTGCCTGCCGTGGGCCAGGTAGGTGCCGACCCAGCGGCTTACGCACTGGCTGGCATCGGTGGTTGGGCTCTGTAGATACGGCCCCTTGAGCCGCAGGGTGGCGGGCTGTGTCGCGAAGGTCTGGGCGGCGCTCCCGGCGGGCTCGATCAGCACCATGCGCTCGACTCGATCGGCAAACAATTGGGCGTATCCCGCACCGAGCAGGTTGCCCTGGGCGATGCCCACGAAGTTGATGCGTTGCTCACCCAATTGCTGGCGCACGAACTCCATGTCCCAGGCCGCTTGGTCGCTGGCCAGCGCATTACGGCTGTTGCGCGGGCTCAACTCGATGACATCGTAGAACCGGGTCAGCGTGCGGTATGCCTCGGTGTTTTCGTACTTCCAGACTGTCGCCAGATGCACTGCGAACACCCCGCGCAAATTCGCCTGGGCAGCGGCCGGGCGGGCGAAGATCACCCCCCGGCGCTCCAGTGGCTGCAGCGCCCCGACCCGGGTGATGGTCAGGCGCAATGTACGTGCGTCCGCTGCCTGATGGTCCTGTGGCACGGTGACGATGCCGCATTGGGTGCGGGCAACCACCTCATGATCAAGGGCCTGCCCGGGCAGGCGTGGGCAATCGACCAGCCATTCGATACCCGGCGGTGCTGCATGGCCGGGTGAACTCAAGAGCATCATCCATCCACTGATGACGCAAAGCGCTGCTGCTTTCAAAGGTTTCATCCGCATTCCTGGGTAACCGTCCGTAGGGACAGGCTTTTTACCAAGGGCGGCGGCGAGCCAATGCCGGAGCAGTCGCATACAAGGTGTAAGAATTCTGAATATTGCCCGTCGGCATTGCCTTGTGCCGACGGGCGGGATCAGAACAGGTTGATGGGGAAGTTACCGACGATCCTGAATTCGTCGTAGCTGCCATCGATCTGCCCGCCGCTGGCGCGGTGGTTGTAGACGATGGTGCGCAGGACCGAGTTTTTCAGCTTCCCGGATTGCACCACATAGGCCAGCATCAAGCCGTTTTCATTGTGCTTGGCGTTGTCCAGGCCGCGCACGTTGTAGCCGGTGTTGTGGCCGTTGCGATCCCCCTCGTAGTGCGTGCCGTCGATGCCCCAGCCCTTGGCGTGCCACAGGCTCGCAGTCAGGCCGGGCACGCCGTAGGCCGCGAGGTCGAGGTCGTAGCGCAGTTGCCAGGATTTTTCGTTGGGGCCGTTGTAGTCCGAGTACAGCGAGTTGGCCATGTAGTTGCCGGTGGACTCCCACACATAGTCGAAGTACTCGTTGCCGAACACCTGTTGCCAGGCCAGGGTCAGGCTGTGGGCCTGGTGGTTGGCGGTCACGGCCAGGCTGGCGGCGTCGTTGTCGATATAGCCCAGGCGTTGCTGGCCGGAATCCTGGGTGCGGTAGTAGTGCAGGGCGGTCTTGAGGGCGACTGCATTTTTGTCGCCGACGCGATGGGTCAACCCCAGGTAGTACTGGTCCCACATGTCCTCGAAGCGTGAGCCGTAGAGGCTGGCTTCCAGGCCATAGCCCGGCTTGAGCGTGGCCCCCAGGTAACTGATGCGTGCGCCGCTGTAGGCGCGGTTGCCGAAGGTGGTGGTCAGGCGCTCGGCGCCGGTACCGGTGCGCGGGATGGCCCGGTCGAAGCTACCGCCCTGGACCGACAGCCAGTCCAGTTCGTTGCTGTACAGGCCCACGCCCTGGAAGCTTGAGGGCAGGGCGCGGTTGTCCTTGTAGCGCAGGATCGGGTTTTCGGTCATCAGGCGTCCGGCCTTGAGCTCGGTGTTGGACAGGCGAAACCGCACATCACCCACCCCCAGGCGGCTCCAGGTCGGGATCGCATCGCCGTCGCTGTCCACCAGCACGCGGTCGCCGCCATTGGCCACCTTGCCATGCCCGCGCTGCAGATTGACCGCACTGAACACCCCTACATCCACCCCGACGCCAATCACACCCTGGGTGTAGCCAGAGCTGTACTTGATCATGGCGGTCTGCACCCAGGTTTCGCGCACGCGGGTGGGTTGGATGCCGCCGGGTTTCTTGATGCTCAGGTAAGTACTGCGTTGGGTGTGCTGGTTGGAATAGTAGTGACGCAGGTTCAGGTCCAGGCTGCTGCCTTCGATAAAGCCTGGAGCGCTGGCCTGGGCGTTTTCTTGCGCATAAGCCTGGGTGCCGGCCGCCAGGGTGGCGGCCAGGAAAAGACGTGGATACATGGTTAATCCCCACACAGAGAAGAAACTGTAGGAGCGAGCTTGCTCGCGAAAAGCCGGAGACCGCCGCGTGCATCCAGAATACGCGCGTTATCGTTGACGGTCTTCGCGAGCAAGCTCGCTCCTACATGAAGGGTGCATACGCGCTGTTCAGCGAACCGAGGCTTCTCTGAGCCGGGTTTCGCGGGCCGGCGTGCCGGGGAGCACGGGCCGGGTTTCCTTGGCGAACCAGGCGGCGGTAAGGCACACCAGGTTGGCGATCAGCAGGTACCACACCGGTGACATCGGGTCGCCTGTGGTACCGATCAGCCAGGTGATGATGATCTGCGCGGTGCCGCCAAACGCCGCCACACCAAAGGCGTAGACGATGGAGAACCCGGTGGAGCGCACCGATTTGGGGAAGCTCTCCACCAGCAACACGATCAACGCCGCGCCGCTCATGCCATGCAGGCCGGACAGCACCGCCAGGGTCAGGAGGAACGTCGAGGGGCTGGGGTGTTCGGTCATCAACTGCAGCGCCGGGAACAGGATCAGCAACAGCACTACCCGTGGCGTCATCAGGATCACCCGGCGGCCGAAGCGGTCGCACAACATGCCGCCGGCCACCGCGCACACCGCCATGGCCGCACCGGCCACCAGGGTCGAGAGCATGGAGATACTGGTGGGCAGTTTCAGCTCGGTCAGGGCAAAGGTGGTCATGTAGTTGAGGAAGTACTGGGTGATGGTGCTGCCCGAGAGAATCAGCAAACCCAGGACCAGGGCACGCCGATGCTTGCCGCAGACTTCGCGCACCAGATCGCCGGTGCTGGTGGTTTCGCCCTGGCCGTGGAAGGTCTCGGCCAGGTTGCGGCGGATATAGATGCCAATCGGCAATACCAGCAGGCCGAACACGAACGGCACGCGCCAGCCCCAGCTGTTGAGGTCTTCGGGGGACATCACTTTGGTCAGGGTATAACCCACCAGCCCCGCGGCCATGGCGGCGACGCCCTGGGCCACCACTTGCCAGCAAGCATAGGTGCCGCGTTTGTGCGGCGGCGCGGCTTCGAGGATGTAAGTGGTGGCGGGGCCGGCTTCACCGCCCCAGGCCAGGCCCTGGATCATGCGCGTCACCACCAGCAGGATCGGCGCGGCGATCCCGATGGTTTCGTAGCCGGGCAATATCGCAATACTGCCGGTGCCCACCGCCATCATCACCAGGGTCAGCAACATCGCCGGTTTGCGCCCGACGCGGTCGGCGTAGGCGCCAATCAGCACCGCGCCCAGGGGCCGCACGATAAAGCCGATGCCGAAGGCCGTGACCGACAGCATCAGGCTGACGAAGGCGCTGTCGGACGGGAAAAACGTATGGCCGATCATCACCGCAAAGGTCGCATAGACCCCAAAGTCGAAAAACTCCACGGCATTGCCCAGCACCACGGCGAAGATGCTCTTCCTGCCGGCGTCCGGCGATGGCGTTTCAGGTGTGTGCTCGGGACCCTCGCGAGTCAATTGTTCAGTGTGCATACCAGCCCCTCGGTTTTAGTTATAGGTCGTCCAGGCCCCGGCCTTGGGGCCGGGGAGCGGGCGTGTGGGTGGGCAGTTCAGTTACAGCGTCAAGGTCAGTTCGTGTTCGGCCATTGGTGGATTGCGCCACGCCAGCTCTCATAGGTTTTTGCGATTTGCAGCAGCCAGATATCGGCAAAACGGGGCGCGATCATCTGCAGGCCGATGGGCATGCCATCGGCGGCGAAACCACAGTTGATCGACAGCGCCGGTTGTTCGCCCATGTTCCACGGCACGGTGAACACGATGTGTTCGAACGGCAGCTGCGGATCATTGCTCGGTGACGGCCATTGGGCGGGGAACGCGTTGACCTGGTTGGTGGGCGACAGGATCAGGTCGAGGTCGCTGAAGGCCTGGGCAGCGCGGCGGCGCATCTCGAAGGTCTGGTTGAACCCCTTCACCGCCTGCACGCCGCTGATATCGGCACCGGGCGCGGCCCAGTCGCGGATGTACGGCAAGACTTTATCGAACTGCTCGCTGCTCAATGCCGACAAGTCGCCCCATTGCCGGGCGCGCCAGAACTGGTCGAGGCCGTCGAGTTGGGCACGGTCCATGATCGGCGGGATCAGCGTGACTTTGGCGCCACGGGCTTCGAACAGGCGTGCAGCCTGTTCCACCGCTTCACACACGAAACCTTCCGGTTGCAGGCCGGCGCCGGGCTCCAGCATCAGGCCGATGCGCAGGCCCTTGACCGACAGCGGCTGGTTGCTCCACTCGCGGGTGAGCGGCGGCAGGCTGGTGGCGTCGCGGGCGTCGGGGCGGGCCAGGTGTTGCATCATCAGCACGCAGTCGTCGACCGTGCGAGTCATGGGCCCGGCGGTGCGACCGGTGTAGTACGGGTCGATCGGGATGCGTCCCAGGGTCGGCTTGAAACCCACCAGGCCGCACCAGGCGGCGGGCAAGCGCACCGAGCCGCCGATATCGGTGCCGATATGCAGCGGCCCGTAACCGGCAGCCGCCGCCGCCGCAGCCCCCGAACTGGAGCCGCCGGTGTTATTGGCGGTGTTCCACGGGTTGCGGGTGATGCCATGGAAACTCGACAGGCCAGAGGAGAGCATGCCGAAATCCGGGACAGTGGTCTTGGCCAGCACAATCGCCCCGGCTTCACGCATCCGCGCGGCGGGCGGGGCGTCCTTGAGGGCAGGGGTCAGGCGGGTGGCGGCGCTGCCGAGGGGAATCGGCGTCCCTTCGGTGGCCACCAGTTCCTTGATGGTCACGGGCACGCCATCGAGCACGCCATTGGGCTGGCCTTTGTTCCAGCGCTCGGTGGAGGCCTGTGCTTGCTGGCGCACCTGCTCAGGATCGAAGGCGTACAGGGCGCGGATCTTCGGCTCCCAGCGGTCGATGTGGGCCAGCAGGTGGTCGTAGTAGTCGAGGGGGGAGAGCTGGCGGCTGGAGAATTGCTCCAGCAACTGGGCGGCCGTGAGGTCATGAAGATCGGTCATTGAGCGCTTCCTGGTGATGGGCCTTGGGGCTCATGGCGGGTGGCTGTTGCTCTGGACTATATAAACCCTGGGCAGCAGCGACCATCACATTCGAAGCGCTACAGTGTTGCGTTTTTGTGTGCACTCAATGGGCGCGACTGTGGGAGCGGGCTTGCCCGCGATGACGGTCTATCAGTTAATGAATAAGTGGCTGACACACTGCTATCGCGGGCAAGCCCGCTCCCACAATTGCTCGATCGCGGCCCACACCCGTGGGTCATCACAATGGGCCACATTGAAGCGCATAAATTCGCCCATCCCCGGCTCATACCCAAACAGCGCCCCCGGCGCCAACACCATGCCGCGCTTGAGCCCGGCTTCGGCCAGCTGTTCGCCGTTGACCCCAGCTGGCAGGCGCGCCCAGATAAACATCCCGGCCTCATACCCCATGGGCAGCTCACAGCCGCAGCGGCGCAGCCACTGTTCCACCCGGGCGCCGGCTTCCAGCAAGCGCTGGACCATGCGCTTGCGGTGCCGCGCATAGCTGCCTTCGCTGAGCAGGCGGTAGACCAGTTGCTCGAACAATTCCGACGTCACGCCGCCGCTCATCAGCTTCATATTGGTCAGGTTGGCCGCCAGTTGCGGCGCGGCCACCACATAACTGACCCGGGTATTGGCGCTGAGGGTTTTCGAGAAGCCCGACAGGTAGGTCACTTGCTCCAGGCCGGCGAGTGCCGCCAGGCGGGGCGGTGGGTTGGGGTGCAGGTCGCCGTAGAGGTCGTCCTCGATGATATGGCAGTGGTATTGACGCATCAGTTGCAGCAGCCCGAAGGCCTGGGCTGCGCTGAAGGAATGGCCGGTGGGGTTGTGCAGGATGCTGGTGGTCACATACAGGCTGGGCCGCTCCTCGGCGAGCAAGCGCTCCAGAGCCGCGAAGTCGAGACCGTCCGGGCCCCGTGGCAGTGTCAGCACCCTGACCCCGTGCAACGCCAGGTTGGCGTGGAAGTTGAAATAGCACGGCGCATCCAGCAACACCGTGTCACCGGGGCGGGCCAGCAGGCGCATCAACATGTCCAGGCCTTGCAGGGTACTGGGCGTGGTGATGATCTGTTCCACCGAGACCGCCAGGCCATCGCCCTGCAGTTTTTGTTGCAGGGCCTGGCGCAGTGGCAGGAAACCCGCCGGCGTGCCCATGCCGGCAACGCGCAGGGAAGGGGCCCGCACCACACTGCGCATGGCCTGGCGCAAGGCTTCGGAGTCCAGCCAGTCTTCGGGCAGATGGCCGCCACCGGGGCGCAACTCGCCCTGGCCGGTGAGCATCGGCCGGCGCAGCACACTGAGCAAATCCTGGGGCAGCAGGTCGACCCAGTTGCTCGACGACGGCTGCGTCTGGCGTTGGGCGACAAAGTGCCCACGGCCCTGGCGCGAGGTCAGCAGATGCTGGCCGCGCAGGCGGTCCAGGGCTTCATTGACGGTGAACTTTCCGACGCCCAACTGCGCCCCCAGCTCACGCACCGAGGGAAGTTTGCTGCCTGCGGCCAATTGGCCTTGCTCGATGGCGCGGGCGAAGGCCTCGACGATCTGTTGGACCTTGGGGGTGTGGTCATCAAAGTGGATCTGCGGAATGGCCATCGCGACGTCCTGAAGTTTGCCGGTAACTTTACCGGTAAAGCCTGCGTGAATATCCGCCGAGTTTACCTGCCCGACACGCAATCCGCGCCCTAGACTGCGCAACATTCCTCGCTGCCGTGAAATTACCCACCATGGTCACTGCCCTTACGCTGTCGTCCTTCCTGTATTTCCTGGTGCTGTGCAGCACCCTGGCTTTCAGCCCCGGCCCCATGACCTTGCTGCTGCTGAGCCTGGGCTTGAAGGACGGTTTGCGCCACTCCTTGCCGGCGCAGTTTGGCGCCAGCGTGTCGTACCTGATTTCGATCCTGATCTTTGCCGTGGGCTTTTCCGAGCTGATCAAGGGCTACCCGCTGATTACCCAAGGCATCCAACTGGTGGGCGTGGCTTATATCCTGTACTTGGCCTACAAACAGTGGACCAGCAGCGGCGTGCAGATCAACACCACCGGGCAAGGGCCGGAGACGCCCCGTGGCTTATTCGGCAAGGGGTTGCTGACCGGCCTGTCCAACCCCAAGGCGATCATCCTGTTCAGTGCGGTGTTCCCGCAGTTCGCCGCTGTTGGGCAGGACAGCGCCGCCGGTGACATCGCGATTCTTGGCCTGACTTTCCTGGTTTTGCAGTTCGCCAGCGGCTGCCTTTATTGCTACTTCGGCCAGCGGATCAAGCATGTGCTCGAGTCGCCGCGCAAACGCGTGCTGTTGCAGAAGGTCACGGCCGTCTTGCTACTGGCGGTGGCGATGTTACTGGCCCGTGGATTTTCCAGCTAAGCCCCTGGTGGCAAGGGGATTGGCGCGGGGGATAAGCCTCTGAGCGGTAGTGGCTATTTGCCGTTGCCCTGATAGACTTCCAGCATTCATCCAGGATCAGCCAGATCATGCCAGCCGCAGGAGGAAACGGACTTCCGCTCGCCAAACGCCTGTACAAATCGCGGACCCTGGGGCTGACGCTCGGCTTCGCCTGTGTATTGGCCGGCATGTACCCACTGGACCCACCAGGCTGGGTCTGGGCCTGGATGCTGATCAACGCCTTCGCCTGGCCGCACCTGGCTTACCAACTCTCGCGCCGCGCCGAAAACTCCCTGCGTGCCGAACGTCGCCATCTCCTGGTGGACTCGTTCTGCGGTGGCTTCTGGGTCGGTGCCATGCACTTCAACCCGCTGCCCAGCGTCACCACGTTGTCGATGATGACCATGAACAACGTCGCCATCGGCGGGTTCCGCTTCATGCTGATGGGCTGGGTTGCCCAAGCGCTGGGGATCGGCGCGGCAGTGCTGCTATTCGCCCCGACCTATATCGCCGTGACCACGCCTACCCAACTCTACGCCTGCTTGCCGATCCTGATGCTCTATCCGCTGGCGCTGGGCTGGATCTGTTATCGCCAGGCCATCACCCTGGCCCGACATAAGCGCGAGCTGCTTGCTTTAAGCCGAACCGACAGCCTGTCCGGGCTGCTCAACCACGGCGCCTGGAAAGACCACCTGGAAATCGAATTCGCCCGCTGCCGGGGCGGCCAGCAAGGCGCTGCGATTGCACTGATCGATATCGACCATTTCAAGATCATCAATGACACCTACGGCCACGTCACCGGCGACATCGTGCTGCGCCAACTGAGCAAGATCCTGCGTCAGAACCTGCGCGCCACCGACCTGGCCGGGCGTTACGGCGGCGACGAATTCTGCGTGATCCTGCCGGACATGCCCCTGGGCCACGCCACCGAAGTGATGGACGCCCTGCGCGACCGCTTCAGCGCCCTGGGCTACGCCCAAGACCCGACACTGCGCGCCAGCCTGAGCATCGGCCTGGCGCCATACCAAGCCTCCCACGGCGACGCAACCAGCTGGCTGAACGACGCCGACCAGGCGTTGTACGAGGCCAAGAGCGGCGGGCGCAATCGGGTGCGGTCGGTGGAGGCGGGGTGGGTGCGGTCGCTCTGAAAGACCCTCACAAACGACTCGCGACCTGTAGGAGCCGGCTTGCCGGCGATGGCGATTTGATAATCACCATTGGGGTTGGGATTTGTCGGTTTTTTATAGTTTCAGGCACCAATTGAAGTGAGCCATTCCTTATAAAAGTTTGTTTGTTCTTGTGGATCATTTGTCAGGTTGTGCTCTTCGTAGTTGAATATATGAACTATATCTTCGCGGGTGGCACGTTTACCTAAGGTCAATTCATATGCAACCAAGCCGGCGGCCATCTGCGAGGCCATGCTGGAAGGCCTGACATTTATTTTTGCACCTTTACAACAGAATATTATGTGGGGAAAGTCGGCTCTCATTTTTGCGAAACATCTATATATGTCTTCGTCTCGATAGATTTTTTTGAAATGGTCGGCTTCTGAAAAGCCTAACATCATGCGTGTAGAGTCGTATTTTACTTCTACGTCTGTTTCTTGGCCAAAAATGATTGCTTTAATGGTTTTTGTACGCACATTTCCTAGGGGATGAAAGGGGTTGGAGGTTGGTGGGTCAGGTTGAAGCGAGTTATTCCACTTGGCATGAAAATCAAACTGTTCTTGAATATCGTTGGTCAGATTGTCTTCTTCATAATCGAATATTCGTACCAGTCTTTCGTTCGGGTCGCCTAGTGTTGACTCATGGAGCGCGATTCCGCTTAGTCCTGTGTAGGAGGAGTGGAATACGTTGACTTTTGAACCTTTGCATAAAAATTTAATGTCATTAAAGTCTTTGCGCAGTAATCCAAAACTGTGAAAGATACTAGGGCTGGAATATTTTTTCTTGGTTTGGTCGGCGAATGTTATATGTAAGGTGCCTGTATTTTTTTCGTATTCGATAATCGCTGTTTCGAGGGTGTGTTTTTTAATTATCTTTATTTCTAGGCTCTTCATGTTTGGCTTCAAAGTCGCTTTTGGAGTTTACCAAGTGTCCTGGTCTTCAAGGCTGGCCTTTTGGAGTTCATCTTTCCATTCTTCATTCGCGATTCGATAAATCTCCATGAAAAATCCTCGTGGGTTCTCTATTTCCGTCTCATCCCAAGCCATGGTTATGTACGCATCATGGTCACTTTCAAATTCCTTGGAAAAATCGAAGTTAGGGGTTGAAAGGGCATCTTTAAGTATGGTCATTAACACGTAGCGATGACGGTAGGATAGGTACATGAGATCTTTTAAGATGAATGATTTAATGATCGTTTCTCTATCGTTTATATTGTTAGGGTTGTATTTCCAAAGTTTCTCGCCTTTAGTTTCTTCCCTGTCGTATATGGAAAGTGCGGCCAATATGTATGAAAGGGTTGGCTCAAAAGGTTTATCTGCAAAAGGTGATTTCAGCATGGTCTGCTCAATATGGAAAAGCGGTGAATGGGCGGGTAGGGTTATTTTTGTCGAATCTTACTTCCGCATTGTTTAGGTTTTCAAATCGTCTAGGGTTCTGTCTGTCATTCTTATTAGGTTTATACCCATATCCTGCTCCGGAAATTTCCATTTTTACAACGGGGTTTCCTTCACTGTCAAAGCCTGTTGGTGATGGTTGTTTTCCTTGCATTTTGTATAAGGCTTTATTTATTGTATGCATCTGTAATTTCCAACTTGTGAATTTTGAACTTGAACTAATCATTCCTCTTCTTCCAGTTGTGGGGTTGGTTCCATCAATAGCGCGTTGCCTCATCGCTATATCCGGAATCTCGGGTCCATGTTTCGCTACCGTATGCATTCTGTACTTATTTTCCCATTCGAGGACTCGTCGTTTAGCGTTTGCCTCTGTCCGCTCATCAATCTTTGCTTGTCGTTCAGGGCGCGTCTGCTGGGGAAGGGCAGGCTCTGCGTGATTAACATTCGTCGTAAGGCTGGCGTCGCCCGCCGGTTTACCCATCCCCACCGGGACACGCATTCAACCCCAACGGATCCACCCACCCCGTAGGGTTAGGCACATACCAGGCTGGCCTTTTGGAATTGTTTAAAATAGATTCGCTACGTTTATTTCGTTATGGTGTTCTGTTCTGCGAGTAGATACTCATTGAATTTGCTAACTATATGGGTTAGCCACAACAGTCCTGATTTCCACTGGTGTGGATAATAGTAATAGCAGTATTGTTCCTGGAATAGGTTTTCTTGGAAGTCTAATTCATTTGTGTATGAATTGATCATCTCTAGGATTTCCTGCTTTACAGTTATAATTATGTCTTTAGATGAGTCTTTTAGAAAGCCATCAATGACGTCGTCGGCCGAAGAGTAGTCTTCCATCCAGTCTTGGTTGAAGTAGGCTCCAAAGAATTGTTGGAGTTCTGTCAGTGGCAGATTCATTTTTCTGGATATCCTGTTAGCAATAGATAGCCGTCTGGCATGTTAGGTAATCGTTTTGGAACTAACAAAAAACTAATACGCAGCACAGAGTTTTTAGCTTCCCTTAACAAATTTCGTCCTGCGGGTTGGGTTGAACTGTCTCTAATCGGAAGCTTGCTCGTGTGTCCATTTAAAAATCTCATTATTTCTTGGTTGGCTAAAGGGCCGGATCTATTTCACATCGTGGACGGGCAATGGATACAAATGTTGGCCGCCGTTCATCAAACGTTAGCGTATGGATTCACCGAGACGTAAAAGTTAAGGAATATGGGCTAGTAATGGCGGATTTATCACAGTGTCGACTCGCGACCAAATAGATTCGCCCCGTTTATAGTCTCGGTTATCCATGTTGCAGTGAGGCTGCCCAGTGCTTACGAAAATTTATCTGATCTTCAATATCGTTGGTTAGGTCATTTTCTTCGTGGTCGAAGATACGTACGAGCTCCCCGTCAGATTCGCCAAGTGTTAGCTCATAGGCAACAACCCCACATGACATTTGTGATGCCATGGCAGAGGGGTAGACATTTATTTTGGAGCCTTTACATAAAAATCGGATATGGCTAAATTCTTTTCTCAACAAGCCAAAACATCTGTAAATGTCTAGGTCGGTGTAGTTTTTTTCAACTCCAGAAGAGAATAATATAGCGAGGGTGCATTTGTTTCTGTCGTATGTGATTATGGCTTTTTCACATAGGCCATTATTGATGATTGATATTTCCTGTGTTGACATTTTTATCTCCTGTTGGGGTTTAATAAAGAGTAGCCTTTGTGGGAGCCGTCATCATTCAATGGTGTTGCACCTATAATATCTTTGGTGTCAATACGGTTTGGAATCGCAATTTCAACCTCCCTTTTAAAGTCGGAGCGTTTGCCAAGTTCTTTGTTGACGTCTCGCCCGGGTATCATTTTTAAAGTATATAGAAACCCCTCCTCCAATCCAAAGGTCGTTGCAAACATCACTCCTTGCTCTCTAGATGTCGATGTGCTTACAAAGTTGCTGGGAGGGTTCATATTGTTTTGGGAGTGTAAGTACAGATCTGTGCTTTTTCCTCTGCTATTGAAACCCGTCTCGAAGATTTCATCGGGTTCTCTAGAGTCTCCTCTATAAAGATATTTTTTCTCCTCAATGGGTTGGGGGAGTTTCGGCGCGTTCTCCTCAACGCTTTTCGGGTGTTCGTTTGGCTTTTTTGCCTCTGGTTCTGGATTACACCCATCCGTACCAGGGCATCTACTCAACCCCAACGGATCCACCCACCCCGTAGGGTTAGGCACATACAAATACCCGTTCACCCCACCCGCCAACTTCACCGGGTCGGGGGTCAGGTAGCGTCCGTTGTCCGGATTGTAGTAGCGATGCCGGTTGTAATGCAGCCCGCTTTCCCGGTCGTAATACTGCCCCTGAAAACGCAGTGGATTAGCGACCTCGCCTACATCCAGCCGGGTGATTTTCCCGTAGGCCTGGTAATGGGCTGACCAGACGATTTTGCCGTCCGCGCTGGTCAGTTCCTGCGGCGTGCCCAGGTGGTCGAGTTGGTAGTGGAAGACCTGTGTATTGGCCGGCCCGAAACCTTCGAGCAAGGCCAGCGGCCTGAAGCTGTCTGGCTCGTAGAGGTAGCTGCGGTGCTGGCCATGGGTGTGTTCGGCGATGAGCTTGTCGCCTTGCCAGAAAAACTCGGTGGTCTTGCCCTCCACGGTTTTGCTGATGCGCCGGCCAAACGGGTCGTAGCGATAGCTGGCCTGGCTGCCGTCTGGTTGGGTGAGGCCGATCAGGCGGTGCTGGCAGTCGT
>NZ_MIFU01000113.1:0-18777 GCF_001855215.1 Pseudomonas sp. 06C 126
CCGCTCCCACATTTGGTTTTGGGGGCTATTTGAAACCGAGCTGGCGCCAGCCTTCGTAGACGGCGACGGCCACGGTGTTGGACAGGTTCAGGCTGCGGCAGCCTTCACGCATCGGCAGGCGCAAGCGCTGGCCATCGGGCAGGGCGTCGAGTACGTCTGCCGGCAGGCCACGGCTTTCCGGGCCGAACAGGAAGGCATCACCCTCGGCAAAGCTGGCATCATGAAACGGCCGCGAACCTTTGGTGGTGAACGCAAACAGCCGTGGATGGCCCAGGCTTTCCAGGCAACTGGCGAGGTCGGCGTGACGCTGCAGGGTGGCGTATTCGTGATAGTCCAGGCCGGCGCGACGCAGGCGCTTGTCGTCCATCTCGAAGCCCAGCGGCTCGATCAAATGCAGGTGGCAGCCACTGTTGGCGCACAGCCTGATAACGTTGCCGGTGTTCGGCGGAATTTCTGGTTGAAAAAGGATGACGTGAAACATGCACGGCTCCGAAGATAAAGATGCAGCGCATTCTACCCCTGAAGACGACCCCAGGCCGCAGCTATTGCCCAGAGTCCTGGGTTCGCTGGCGATTGTCGGTCTGATGGTGGGCTTGATGATTGGTCGCCTGACCACCCCGGACCCGACGGCCTTGCTGCAGGTCGAGCCCGCCACCGATGGGCTGGTGGTGTGGTTCAACAACGAACCGAAGTTGCACGGCGAGCATATCGACGGCACCGTGGCGCTGCTGTTCGACGCCCAGGGCCATGCGCAGGCGGGGCAATTGAAGGTCAATGACAAGGATGTGAACTGGCGGGTGCGCAAGACCGATGGCGGCTTGCTGTTGAACCTGGTGGCGGCACGGCCGCTGCGCGGGGAATGGTCGGGCAAGGCGGTCGATGACCGCTGGCGACTGGAGATCCATCTCCTGGAGCAATAAAAGAGGGAGTTCCCGGCCTGCCTGTACCAGGGCTCCCAAAACGGTTTGAAGCTCGAATTAAAGAGGGGATTCTCGGCCTGCCTGTACCAAGGTCCCCGAAACTGGGTAGTACCAGAGGTATTGCAGGGGGCGTGCCAGAATGGTGAATTTGTCTAGGAAAATTCTTTTATAAAGCGCAAAGCCCCGGATTACGGGGCTTTGGCGTTTTCAGGGTTCAGAGTTTTTTGAAAGCGGCCTGGAGTTCGTGCGCGATAGCGGTTCATGGTGCGTTGAAGCGGTGCACACCAAACAAATGTGGGAGCTGGCTTGCCTGCGATGCGGGCACCTCGGTCTTTCAGAGATACCGAGGTGATGCAATCGCAGGCAAGCCAGCTCCCACACAAGCCCTCATCCACATTAGGTCATCCGTGTGCTGGAGGGCTTTGTTCAGCCCTCTTCACCCTCATCATCATCCCCGCCATCCACCTTCATCCCCAATTCCTTGATCTTGCGGGTCAAGGTGTTACGACCCCAGCCCAGCAGTACGGCGGCGTCACGCCGGCGGCCAGCGGTGTGCTTGAGGGCCGTCTCGATCATGATCCGCTCAAAGGTCGGCACGGCGCTGTCCAGCAGGCTCGACTGGCCGCGAGCCAAGGCTTGGTCGGCCCATTGGCGCAGGGCCTGTTCCCAGTTGGTCACGGGCGCTGAATCCTGCGGCAGGCTCAACAGCTCCGGCGGCAGGTCGCTGATATGCACTTCGCGCCCGGACGCCATCACCGTGATCCAGCGGCAGGTATTCTCCAACTGGCGCACGTTGCCCGGCCACGGCAGGTTTTTCAGGTATTCCTCGGTTTCCGTCTTCAGCAGCTTGGGCTCTACCGCCAACTCCTGGGCGGCGCGGCTGAGGAAGTGGCGGGCCAGGGTCGGGATGTCTTCGCGGCGGTCCGACATCCGCGGGATGTGGATGCGGATCACGTTGAGGCGGTGGAACAAGTCCTCGCGGAACTTGCCGGCGTGCACCAGGGTTTCCAGGTTCTG
Source organism: Pseudomonas sp. 06C 126 (assembly GCF_001855215.1). Classification (NCBI taxonomy): domain Bacteria; kingdom Pseudomonadati; phylum Pseudomonadota; class Gammaproteobacteria; order Pseudomonadales; family Pseudomonadaceae; genus Pseudomonas; species Pseudomonas sp. 06C 126. Next base: position 1,938 of record NZ_MIFU01000113.1, read on the forward strand.
GTGGGTCGCGGCGATGATCCGTACATCGACCTTGACCGGCGTATGGCCGCCGACGCGATAGAACTCACCGTCTGCCAGCACCCGCAACAGTCGGGTCTGGGTGTCGGCCGGCATATCGCCGATTTCATCGAGAAACAGGGTGCCGCCGTCGGCCTGTTCAAACCGGCCGCGACGCAGGTTGGCGGCGCCGGTAAACGCGCCTTTCTCATGGCCGAACAGCTCCGATTCCATCAAGTCCTTGGGGATCGCCGCCATGTTCAGAGCGATGAACGGCGAGGCGGCCCGTGGGCTGTGGCGGTGCAGGGCATGGGCGACCAGCTCTTTACCGGTGCCGGACTCACCGTTGATCAGCACGGTGATGTTGGAATGGCTCAAGCGCCCGATGGCGCGAAACACTTCCTGCATCGCCGGCGCTTCACCGATGATTTCCGGGGTGCGCGTCAGGGTCGGCTCCACGGCCTGGCCTTGCTGCTCCTGGGCGTGCTGGTTGGCGCGCTTGACCAACGCCACCGCCTCATCGACGTCGAACGGCTTGGGCAGGTACTCGAAGGCGCCGCCTTGATAGGACGCGACAGCGCTGTCCAGGTCCGAGTGCGCGGTCATGATGATCACCGGCAAGCGCGGGTGCTGCTCGCGGATCCGCGCCAGCAAGTCCAGGCCGCTGGCGCCGGGCATGCGGATGTCGGAGATGATCACATCGGGCTGCTGGCGCGCCAGGCGGCTCATCACCCCGTCGGCGCTGTCGAAGCTCTGGGTGGTCATGCCTTCCTGTTGCAAGGCTTTCTCCAGGACCCAGCGGATGGAACGGTCGTCATCGACGATCCAGACAGTTTCACTACGGCTCATGTCGATGGGGCTCCTTGTTCCAGTGGCAGAAAGATCGAAAAGGTCGTGTGGCCGGGATGGCTTTCACATTCGATCAGGCCCTGGTGCTGGCTGATGATGTTCTGGGTAATGGCCAGGCCCAGCCCGGTACCGTCCGGGCGGCCGCTGACCATCGGGAAGAAAATGGTTTCTTGCAGTTCGGCCGGGATACCCGGGCCGTTGTCGATGATCTCGACCTTGGTCACCAGGCGATGGCGTACGTGGCCAATGGTGAACTGGCGCAAGGCGCGGGTGCGCAGGCTGATACGGCCCAGGCGCAGCTCGTTCTGGCTGCTGATGGCCTGCATGGCGTTGCGCACGATATTGAGCACCGCCTGGATCATCTGCTCGCGGTCGATCAATACGTCGGGGATGCTCGGGTCATAGTCGCGCACCAGGGTGATGCAGCCCTGGCTTTCGGCCTCCACCAACTGGCAGACGCGCTCGAGCACTTCATGCACGTTGGTCATCGCCAGCGACGGCAGTTTGTTGGAACCCAGCATGCGGTCCACAAGGTTGCGCAGGCGGTCGGCTTCCTCGATGATGACGTTGGTGTAGTCCTTGAGGTGCTCATCCGGCAGCTCGCGGGCCAACAACTGTGCGGCGCCGCGAATCCCGCCCAGGGGGTTCTTGATCTCATGGGCCAGGCCGCGTACCAGCATCTTGCTGGTTTCCTGCTTGGACAACTGCGCCTCTTCCTTGGTGATGCGCAGCAGGCGATCGCGGGGATGCACCTCCAGCAGCAGCAAGGTGGCGCCGTGGCTCAGGATCGGTGTTACCGCATAGTCCACGGTCAGGGTCTGGCCGGTGAGGGCCGTGAGCATCGCTTCGCGCTTGGTGAACGGGTGGGCCTGCTCCACGGCCTGGCGCAAGGAACTCAAGGCCTCGGCGGACTCGGTGAACAGCTCGCTGATAAATTGCCCATGGCTGCGCTGGCCGCTGATGGCCAGGAGCATCTCCGCCGCGGGGTTCATGTACTCAAGGCGCAGTTCGGCATTGAGCAGGATGGTCGCGGTGGTCAGGTTGTCGAGTAGCAAGCGGTGCAGTGCGTCGCTGATGGTCATTAGGACCTCTTTTGGAGCAAGGCGTGGGCTTGAGGCTCACGCTGATACCAGGAAAATGCAAAAACCAAACCAAGGCTCCGAAAAGAAGCGTAAAAGCCCTGAAATAGGGGCTTTAGGCGCGAAACTATGGCGCTCTGCCAGCTTGCTCGGGAGATATCGACCCAAAATGGGCTGGCCGGCGGGCATGGGTGCAACCTATCGCACCAATATAGTGCGAATCCCGGCATTCTGTTCAGCGATCAACTATTTCCTGGAAGCACCAATCAAACTGTAGGAGCTGGCTTGCCTGCGATAGCGGTGTATCTGTCACATCACGACTGACTGAACCACCGCTATCGCAGGCAAGCCAGCTCCCACAGTTTTGATGGGGTTTGCAAAGGTGGAGAGTCATTGTTTCAGGCAAAAAAAAGACCTCCCGAAGGAGGCCTTTTTGTCACGCCGCGTTGAGCAGCGCTACCGGATCAGCAGCTGTAGTACAGCTCGTATTCCAGTGGGTGTACGAAGGTGCGGACCTTGATTTCTTCTTCGCTTTTCAGGGCGATGTAGGCATCGATGAAGTCGTCGCTGAACACGCCGCCTTTGGTCAGGAACGCACGGCCCTTGTCCAGCTCTTCCAGGGCTTCTTTCAGGCTGCCGCACACTTGTGGGATTTCCTTGGCCTCTTCAGGCGGCAGGTCGTACAAGTTTTTGTCGGCGGCGTCGCCTGGGTGGATCTTGTTCTGGATGCCGTCCAGGCCAGCCATCAGCAGTGCAGCAAAACCCAGGTACGGGTTGGCTGCTGGATCCGGGAAGCGTGCTTCGATACGGCGAGCGCGAGGGCTGGACACGTAAGGAATACGGATCGAAGCGGAACGGTTGCGAGCCGAGTAGGCCAGCATCACCGGTGCTTCAAAACCTGGGACCAGACGCTTGTAGGAGTTGGTCGACGGGTTGGTGAAGCCGTTCAGGGCCTTACCGTGCTTGATGATGCCGCCGATGAAGTACAGGGCGGTGTCGGACAGGCCGGCATAACCTTCGCCAGCGAAGGTGTTCTTGCCATCTTTGGCGATGGACAGGTGAACGTGCATGCCCGAACCGTTATCGCCGTACAGTGGCTTAGGCATGAAGGTAGCGGTACGGCCGTAGGCCACTGCCACGTTGTGTACGCAGTACTTGAGGGTCTGTACTTCGTCAGCCTTGGCAACCAGGGTGTTGAACTTCACACCGATTTCGTTCTGGCCGGCAGTCGCCACTTCGTGGTGGTGAACTTCGATGACCAGGCCCATGTCTTCCATGGCGTTGCACATGGAGGTACGGATTTCGTGGTCGTGGTCGAACGGTGGTACTGGGAAGTAGCCGCCTTTGACGCCTGGACGGTGGCCATGGTTGCCGCCTTCCACGTCCTGGTCGGACATCCACGAACCCTGGTCGGAGAAGATCTTGAACATGGAGCCGGAGATGTCGGACTTGAACTTCACCTGGTCAAAGATGAAGAACTCAGGCTCAGGACCCACGAATACGGTGTCACCGATACCGGTGGACTTCAGGTATTCCTCGGCACGCTTGGCGATCGCACGTGGGTCGCGGTCGTAGCCCTGCATGGTCGAAGGCTCGATCACGTCGCAGACGATGATCAGGGTTGGCTCTTCGGTGAACGGGTCGAGTACGGCGGTGGAGTCGTCCGGCATCAGGATCATGTCGGAGGCTTCGATGCCTTTCCAGCCAGCGATGGAGGAGCCGTCGAACATTTTGCCTTCTTCGAAGAAGGCGTCATCCAGCGCGTCGCGAGCCGGCATGGTCACGTGGTGCTGAGTGCCTTTGGTGTCCGTGAAGCGCAGATCAATCCATTTAACGTCATGATCTTTGATGAGTTGAACCGACTTCGACATAGTGTCCTCCGGGTGGCTTCGGGCTGGGGTAGTGGAGTAGCCCTTAGAATGTGGGTGATGCCGGCGCGGATAGTCCGCCATGGCAACCTGCCTCACAAGAGAGCAAATTGCATGCCAGTGCCCCGACATGGGTTTTTTGCCTCAAAATGGCCCCTATAAAGGTGCAAATCGTCGAAATGGCAAAAATCGCGCACTGCAATGTAGCGTAACTGCCTGTAAATGCACCTCTTTGGTGCGTTGCGTGCCGTTTGTATATTAACTGGTCAAACCTTGAGCGATTTCCGCTATAATCCGCGCCCCCCTTTTTCGGCTGGCCCTGCGCGCGCTGTTTCCATGAAATTAATCGTTAAAGTCTTCCCCGAGATCACCATCAAGAGCCGACCGGTACGGATGCGTTTCATCCGTCAATTGGCCAAGAATATCCGCGCCGTGCTCCGTGACCTGGACCCGGCCGTGGTGGTGAACGGTGTGTGGGACAATCTCGAGCTGGAAACCCGCGTCAGCGACCCTAAAGCCTTGAAAGATATGACCGAACGCCTGAGCTGCATGCCGGGCATCGCGCATTTCCTGCAGGTCGACGAGTACCCGCTGGGCGACTTCGACGACATCACGCAAAAATGCAAACTGCACTTTGGCACCAGCCTTGAAGGCAAGATTTTTTCGGTGCGCTGCAAGCGTGCGGGCAAGCACCCGTTCAGCTCCATGGATGTCGAGAAATACGTCGGCAGCAAGCTGCGTCGCGAGTGTGGGGCCGCAGGAATCTCGCTGAAAGAGCCGCAAATCGAAGTGCGCATCGAAATTCGCGACCAACGGTTGTTTGTGATCCACAGCCAGCACAACAGCATCGGTGGCTACCCGCTGGGTGCGCTGGAACAGACCCTGGTGCTGATGTCCGGCGGTTTCGACTCTACCGTGGCGGCCTACCAGATCATGCGCCGGGGCCTGATGAGCCACTTCTGCTTCTTTAACCTGGGCGGGCGTGCACACGAATTGGGCGTGATGGAAGTTGCGCACTATATCTGGAAGAAGTACGGCAGCTCCCAGCGCGTGCTGTTTGTCAGCGTACCGTTCGAGGAAGTCCTGGGAGAAATTCTCGGAAAAGTCGATAACGGTCATATGGGCGTCGTATTGAAGCGTATGATGTTGCGCGCAGCGTCGAAAATCGCCGACCGCCTGCAAATCGAAGCGCTGGTGACCGGCGAGGCGATTTCCCAGGTCTCCAGCCAGACGTTGCCGAACCTGTCCGTGATCGACTGCGTGACCGACAAGCTGGTATTGCGCCCGCTGATCGCCAGCCACAAGCAGGACATCATCGACCTGGCCAACGAAATCGGCACCGCTGATTTCGCCAAGCACATGCCAGAGTACTGCGGGGTCATCTCGGTGAACCCCAAGACCCATGCCAAGCGCTATCGCGTGGAGCATGAAGAGAAAGAATTCGACATGGCGATTCTGGAGCGAGCGCTCGAGAACGCCAAACTGGTGCCGATCGATCGAGTCATCGACGAACTGGGCCAGGACGTACAGATCGAAGAAGTCAGCGAAGCCCTGGCCGGTCAGATTGTCATCGACATCCGTCACCCGGATGCCGCTGAAGACGAGCCGCTGGAAATCGCTGGCATCGACGTGCAAGCGTTGCCGTTCTATGCACTGAACGCGCGTTTCAAGGAACTGGATAACAGCCGTCAGTACCTGCTGTATTGCGACAAAGGCGTGATGAGTCGCCTGCATGCCCACCATTTGCTCAGTGAGGGATATGCCAATGTGCGCGTTTATCGACCGAGCTAAGAGCCCGGGGCTGTTTGCCTGTGGCCTGCGTCACCGGCCCCCCGACTCTGCCGTCAAGCTGTAACGGCAAGGCCTGACTCTACTGTTAATCGCTGCCACGACCTGTCAGCACACCGAATCCTCTGATCGAGATACACAAGTGATCGAAAATCTACGTAACATCGCCATCATTGCTCACGTTGACCATGGTAAAACCACCCTGGTAGACAAACTCCTGCGTCAATCCGGCACCCTGGAGCGCAACGAGCTCAACGACGAGCGCGTGATGGACTCCAACGACCAGGAAAAAGAGCGCGGTATTACCATCCTGGCAAAAAACACTGCCATCAACTGGAACGGCTACCACATCAACATCGTGGATACCCCGGGCCACGCCGACTTCGGCGGCGAAGTTGAACGTGTAATGTCGATGGTTGACTCCGTTCTGCTGCTGGTTGACGCTCAAGACGGCCCTATGCCGCAAACCCGTTTCGTGACCAAGAAGGCTTTCGAAGCCGGCCTGCGTCCAATCGTGGTGATCAACAAGGTTGACCGTCCAGGCGCGCGTCCGGACTGGGTTCTGGACCAGATCTTCGACCTGTTCGACAACCTCGGTGCCACCGAAGAACAGCTGGACTTCAAAGTCGTCTACGCCTCGGCCCTGAACGGCATTGCCGGTCTGGAACACACCGACATGGCTGAAGACATGACCCCGCTGTACCAGTCGATCGTCGACAACGTACCTGCGCCGAAAGTCGACCGTGACGGTCCGTTCCAGATGCAAATCTCGGCACTGGACTACAACAGCTTCCTGGGTGTTATCGGCGTTGGCCGTATCGCTCGTGGTCGCGTCAAGCCGAACACTCCGGTCGTGGCTATCGACGCCACCGGCAAGAAGCGTAACGGTCGTATCCTGAAGCTGATGGGTCACCACGGTCTGCACCGTATTGACGTTGAAGAAGCTGCTGCAGGCGACATCGTGTGCATCAGCGGTATGGACTCGCTGTTCATCTCCGACACCCTGTGCCACCCGGACACAGTTGAAGCAATGGTGCCGTTGACCGTTGACGAGCCAACCGTTTCCATGACCTTCCAGGTAAACGACTCGCCTTTCTGCGGTAAAGAAGGCAAGTTCGTGACTTCCCGTAACATCAAGGAACGTCTGGACAAAGAGCTGCTGTACAACGTTGCACTGCGCGTTGAAGAAGGCGACTCGGCTGACAAGTTCAAGGTTTCCGGCCGTGGTGAGCTGCACCTCTCGGTACTGATCGAAACCATGCGTCGCGAAGGCTTCGAAATGGGCGTTGGCCGTCCGGAAGTGATCATCCGTGTTGTTGACGGCGTGAAGCAGGAACCGTTCGAAAACGTCACCATCGACACCCCTGAAGAATCCCAGGGCAAGGTCATGGAAGAGATGGGCCTGCGTAAGGGCGACCTGACCAACATGGTGCCGGATGGCAAAGGCCGTGTGCGTCTGGAATACAACATCCCTGCTCGTGGTCTGATCGGTTTCCGTAACCAGTTCCTGACCCTGACCAACGGTGCTGGCATCCTGACCTCGATCTTCGATCGCTACGACACCATGAAGTCCGGCGACATGTCCGGCCGTCAGAACGGTGTTCTGGTATCGGTAGAAACCGGCAAGGCACTGACCTACTCCCTGGAAACCCTCCAGGCGCGTGGCAAGCTGTTCGTTGAACACGGTCAAGAGATCTACAACGGCCAGATCGTTGGTCTGAACAGCCGTGACAACGACATGGGCGTCAACCCAACCAAAGGCAAGAAGCTCGACAACATGCGTGCTTCGGGTAAAGACGAAACCATCGCCCTGGTTCCACCTGTTCGCTTCACCCTGGAACAGGCTCTGGAATTCATCCAGGACGACGAGCTGTGCGAAGTGACGCCGAAGTCCATCCGTCTTCGTAAGAAGATCCTGGACGAAGGCGAGCGTACCCGCGCTGCCAAAAAGGCCAAGAACTGATACTTAGTTCCGGCTGAATAAAAACGCCCCCGGTCGAAAGGCCGGGGGCGTTTTTTTATGCCTGTAGATTTTGTGGTGGTTTGCCGGCCCCATCGCAGGCAAGCCAGCTCCCACATTTGAGGGTGTTCACAAATCAAACTGTGGGAGCTGGCTTGCCTGCGATGGGGCCCTCAAGAGCCCTGCAAAATCCGGATCAGAACTTGTCGAGGGTCTTGAACTTGGTCTCGCGCACCACTTCCTTGGGCTTGTACGCGCAATACCCCGGCCGTGGCCCGATCTTCGGGTGATTGCGGCAGGTATCCGGGCGCTTGTCATAAATAGTGCAGAAGCGCGTCTTACGATCCAGGTACAGGCAATCGTTGTTGCTCATGCGCTGCAGGGTAAAGATCTCGGACTTGGAGTTGAAACGCTCGACGATGCCTTCCTTCTGCAAGCGCTTGGCGATGTTCTTCGGCGGGTCGCCACGCTCGAATTCGTCGACGATGCCAATGCGGATCAAATCCTTGATCTTCACCTCAACCGGCAGGGTGCAGCAGTTGGACGTGCAGCCGCCGCACATGTGGCTGGAGTATTTCTGCCACGTTTCGAGACGGTCGAGTTCCGCGGCGGCGATCAGTTGAGGCTTCATCAGGTTTCCAAGAGGGGCTTTGTCCGGGCGCGCGATCATACCGGGATTGGTGATTTTTTGAACAATATTTTGCGGATTTCGGCTCAAAGGCTCCCGCCCGTCTCAAACGGGCACGGCCCCTGCATCTAAAACCTGCATGCGTGAATGAGTGAAAAAACTGCCGAACCGTCAGCCATGCCATGGGTCAGACCGTCTAGGCTCTAGGATTTCCCTTCTTCTATCTCGCCCGAGGTCGCACCGATGTCTCAGGAACCGCTTGTACGAGAAGCAGAGGTAGCCGCGTTTCGCGATGCTGTCTTGACCAAACTCACTTATGCGGTGGGCAAGGATCCCGATCACGCCTTTGACCACGATTGGTTCGAAGCCATTGCCCTGGCGGCGCGCGACCACATGGTCGACCACTGGATGGACCACACCCGGCGTATCTACCGGCGTGGGCAGAAGCGGGTGTATTACCTGTCCCTGGAATTCTTGATCGGTCGTTTGCTGTTTGACAGCCTGAGCAACCTCGGCCTGCTGGAGGTGGCGCGCGAAGCCCTTGGCGAGTTGGGTGTGGACCTGGAGCGCATTCGCCTGCTGGAGCCCGATGCGGCCCTGGGCAACGGGGGCCTGGGGCGCCTGGCCGCGTGCTTTATGGAAAGCATGTCGACCCTGGGCATTGCCGGCCATGGCTATGGCATTCGTTACGAACACGGTCTGTTTCGCCAGGCGATTGTCGATGGCTGGCAGCAGGAGCAGACCGAACGCTGGCTGGATTTCGGCAACCCCTGGGAGTTCGAGCGCGCCGAGGTGATCTACCCGATCGGCTTTGGCGGCAGCGTCGAGACTGTGCTGGATGCGTCCGGCAAGTCGATCCAGGTCTGGTCGCCCAATGAAACCGTGCGCGCCGTAGCCTACGACACCCCGGTGGTCGGCTGGCGTGGCGCCAGTGTGAACACCTTGCGCCTGTGGCGTGCGCGGGCCGTCGAAGACCTGCACTTGGAGCGCTTCAACGCCGGTGACCATTTGGGCGCCGTTGCCGAAGTGGCCCGTGCCGAAAGCATCTCAAGGGTGCTTTACCCGGCCGACAGCACCGAAGCAGGGCAGGAATTGCGCCTGCGCCAGGAATATTTCTTCGTCTCGGCCTCCCTGCAAGACCTGCTGCGCCGCCACAAAAACATGCACGGTTCGGTCCTGAGCCTGGGCGAGCACGCGGCCATCCAGCTCAACGACACGCACCCGTCCATCGCCGTGGCCGAGTTGATGCGCCAATTGGTCGACCTGCACGATATTGCCTGGGATGCGGCCTGGCAGGTCACCGTCGAAACGCTGTCCTACACCAACCACACCCTGCTCCCCGAAGCCCTGGAAACCTGGCCGGTGGGCCTGATGGAACGCATGCTGCCCCGGCACATGCAGATCATTTATCTGATCAATGCCCAGCACATTGATTCGCTGCGGGCCAAGGGCATTCACGACTTCGACGTCCTGCGCGCTGTCTCGCTGATCGAAGAAGACAACGGGCGCCGCGTGCGCATGGGCAACCTGGCGTTCCTGGGGTCCCACAGCGTCAATGGCGTCTCGGGATTGCATACGCAGCTGATGCGCAGCACGGTGTTTTCCGAACTGCACAAGCTCTACCCCGAGCGTATCAACAACAAGACCAACGGCATTACCTTCCGCCGCTGGCTGTTCCAGGCCAACCCCAAGCTCACCGCGATGCTGGTGGAGGCCCTGGGGCCGGACATTCTCGACAACATGGAACAGCGCCTGGTGGAGCTGGAAACCTTCGCCGAGAAAGACGCCTTTCGCAAAGCCTTCGCCGAGCAGCGCCTGCACAGCAAGCGGGTGCTGGCCGATATCATCCACGAGCGCCTGGGAATTTCGGTCAACCCGGCGGCGATGTTCGATGTGCAGGTCAAGCGTATCCACGAGTACAAGCGCCAATTGCTGAACCTGCTGCACACGGTCGCCCTGTACCAGGCGATTCGCGCCGAACCCGAAGTGGATTGGGTGCCGCGGGTGAAGATCTTCGCCGGCAAGGCGGCGGCCAGTTATCACCAGGCCAAGCTGATCATCAAGCTGACCAACGACATCGCCCGTACGGTGAACAACGACCCCACGGTGCGCGGCTTGCTCAAGGTCGTGTTCCTGCCCAACTACAACGTCAGCCTCGCCGAAAACATCATCCCGGCGGCGGACCTGTCGGAGCAGATCTCCACCGCCGGGTTTGAGGCCTCGGGCACCAGCAACATGAAGTTCGGCCTCAATGGCGCGCTGACCATCGGCACCATGGATGGCGCCAATGTGGAGATGCATGAGCGTATCGGCGGCGAGCACATGTTTATTTTCGGCCTCAGCGCCGAGCAGGTGGAAGCGCGTAAACAGGCCGGTGAATTCAATGCCGGCCCTGATATCGCCGCATCCCACCGCTTGAACGACGTGCTGCAGGCGATTCGTGGCGGGGTGTTCTCGCCGGACGATCCGGGGCGCTATGTGGGGTTGATCGACTCGTTGATCGCCTATGACCGGTTCCTGGTGTGCGCCGATTTTGACGCCTACTGGGACGCCCAGGCGCGGGTCGAAGCCCATTGGCACGACACCAGGGAGTGGTGGCGTTCGGCGGTGCTCAATACTGCGCGCACGGGTTGGTTCTCGTCAGACCGAACCATCCGGGAATACGCCACCGAGATCTGGAAAGCCTTGGACTAGACCCCGCAGAACCCCCTTTAGGAGCGGCTTGTGTAGGAGCTGGCTTGCCTGCGATACAGGCGCCTCGGTGTATCAGTGACACCGAGGGGATGCTATCGCAGGCAAGCCAGCTCCCACACAAGCCAGCTCCTACACAAACCAGGTCCTACACAAGCCAGGTCCCACATTGGGATTGTGTCGATATACTGAGCGTCGGTTACGCCCGCTTCGGGCTGCTTAGGGATCTCGACCATGCAATGGATGTTCATGCTCATTGGCCTGGTGCTCGGCTGGGCGCTGGATGAGTCGTTCAGTGACGCAGCTTTCGGCGCGCTCCTGGGTTTGGGGATTGGCCAAGCCATTCGTCTATCGAACCTTGGCAGCGCCTTGAAGGCTCTGGAGCAACGCCTGGCGATGCTGGAAAAGCCGCCGCAGGTCGAGCCGCCCATGGTCGAACCCGCGCCCGCCCCAGAACTGGTCTGGGAACTGCCCGCCGAACTGCAACCCACCTCTGCTGCCGAACCCAGCCCGCCGCTGCCGGACGACCTGTGGAAGCCGGCCGCTGCTGCACGCGAAGCTGAACCCCAGATCCCCCGTAGCCCCAACCTGATCGAACGGGCCATCCAGGGTGCGCGCAACTGGCTGCTGGGTGGCAACACCGTGCTGCGGGTTGGCGTGGTGCTGCTGTTCCTTGGCCTCGCATTTTTGCTGCGCTATGCCACCGAAGGCATGGTGGTGCCCATCGAGTTGCGCTACGCCGGTGTCGCCGCCTGCGCCCTGGGTTTACTGGGCCTGGGCTGGTGGCTGCGCGCGCGTAACGGCAATTACGCGCTGATCCTGCAAGGCACCGGCATCGCCGTGTTGTACCTGACGGTATTCGCCGCCATGCGTCTGCACCCTTTGCTCGACCCCGGCGCGGCGCTCGGCCTGCTGGTGGCTGTGACGCTGTTTTCGGCGATCCTCGCTATTACCCAGGACGCCATCGGCCTGGCCTGCGCCGCCGCCCTGGGCGGTTTCGCCGCGCCGATCCTGGCGTCCACCGGCGAGGGCAGCCATGTGGCGCTGTTCAGCTACTTCACCTTGCTCAACGTCGGCATCCTCGCCATTGCCTGGTTCAAGGCCTGGCGCCTGCTCAATGTGATTGGTTTTGCCGGCACCTTCGGCATCGGCTTTGCCTGGGGCATCCGCTCCTACACGCCGGAGTTGCTGTGGAGTACCGAGCCGTTCCTGATTGTGTTTTTCCTGATGTACCTGGCCATCGGCCTGTTGTTTGCGCGGCGCAAACTCCTGGAAATGCCCGACGCCCCGGCCGATGACAGCCGTGGTGCACTGCTGCGCTGGTCGGCGGCCAAGGGGGATTATGTGGATGGCGGCCTGCTGTTCGGGCCACCGCTTGTGGCGTTTGGCTTGCAGTTCACCCTGGTGCAGCACCTGGCATTTGCTCCGGCATTCAGCGCGTTGGCGTTGGGGATCATTTATATGGCGCTGGCGCGTGTGCTCAGTGGCGGGCGCACCGTATTGCTGGGCGAAACCTGCCTGGCCCTGGGCGTGATCTTCGCCAGCCTGGCGATCCCCCTGGGCCTGGATGCGCGCTGGACCGCCGCAGCTTGGGCGGTGGAAGGCGCGGGGATTCTCTGGCTCGGCCTGCGCCAGCAGCGGTTGTTGGCGCGCGCATTTGGCCTGTTGTTGCAACTGGGCTCGGCGCTGGCCTTTCTCAGTGAGTTGGACGTGGGCCAGCACACGCTGCTGGAAGGGGCGGCGCTGGGCGCGTTGTTGCTCGGCGTGGCGTTGCTGTTCAGCTTCCACCAACTGCGCAAGGCTGCGCATGGGCAGATCAGCCAGTGGGAGCGCAAGGGCTTGCCGGTCCTGGCGGGCCTGGGCTTGGGGTTTGTGTATCTGCTGGCACCGTTGCTGCTGGCCGAGCAGGGCACCGCGATCAGCTGGGCGCTTGCAGGGCTGGTCAGCGTGTTTGTCGGCCTGCATATCGCTTCGCGCACGGTCCTGTTCTGCGCGCTCGGCGTGCAAGTGCTGGCGGGGGCATTGCTCACGTTGACGTCCTGGGGCACCGAGGAGCTGCCGGCGTTGCGTCATATCGGTTTCTGGGCGCCGATGCTGGTCGGGTTGGCTGCGTTTGTCGGTGCCTGGCGTTTGCAGGGCAGTGGCCAACGGCTCAAATTGCCCCACCTATCCCACGGCCTGCTGGCGTGGGGCGCTGCGTGGTGGGTGTTGGCGCTCAACCACGAATTGCTGCGCTTTACCCCGCCGGAGCTGCAAGCCACCTTTCTGTTGGCCGCGGCAGCGGCCAGCGCGGCGCTGTGGATGTTGCTGGCGTTGCGTCTGCGTTGGGCTGCGCTCGGGACCCTCTGCCTGTTGTTGATGCCAGCGGCGGCGCTGGTGCTGTTGGTGTCGTTGCATCGCTATTACCACCCGGCGGCCGAATTGGGCTGGCTGGCCTGGATTGCGGTGTTCGCCGTGCATTTTATCGCGCTGCGTTACTTGGCAGACTTGGCGGCGGCCAAGGCCCTGCGTGTCGCCCACGTGCTGGGCTGCTGGATGCTGATCGGCATGCTGGCCCTGGAGTTGCGCTACGGCCTGCTGGTGCTCTCGGTGCAATACAACGCCTGGCGCTGGCTGGGCTGGGCGATTTTCCCCAGCCTGTACCTGATAGCCGTCGCTGCACCGCGCCAATGGCCGTGGCCAGTTTCTGCTTATCCACGCGAATACCGCCTGCTGGCCGCGCTGCCGTTGGCCGCGCTGATGCTGGTGTGGTTCTGGCTGGCCAATATTTTCAGCGACGGTACCGCCAAGCCGTTGCCCTACATGCCATTGCTCAACCCCTTGGACCTTGGCCTGCTGTTTGCGCTGCTGGGTGTGTACCTGTGGACACGCAGCGCGGCGCCGCAACTGGGCGGCCGCACCCCCTGGATTGCCCAGGGGGTTGCCGGGGTTTCGCTGTTCGCCTTTTTCACCGCATTGGTGATGCGCACGGCGCACCACTGGGGCGGCGTACCGTTTCATCTGGATGCGTTGCTCGACTCCATGCTGGTGCAGGCCGGATTGTCGATTGTCTGGACCCTGATTGCCCTGGGCCTGATGATCGGTGGTCATCTGCGCAATCGCCGGGAGGTGTGGCTGGTCGGCGCGGTGCTGATTGGCGTGGTGGTCGCCAAGTTGTTCCTCGTCGAGCTGAGCAACCGTGGCGGGCTGGAGCGGATTGTGTCGTTTATCGGCGTGGGCGGGCTGTTGCTGGTGGTGGGTTATTTTGCCCCGTTGCCGCCCAAACGCGTTGAACCCGAGGTTCAAACCCAAGGAGCTTCCTCTTGATCGGCAAACTGAGTATTGCCCTGGTGGGCCTGTGCACCGCGCTATCGGTATGGGCCGCAGAAGCCCCCGCCGACTTCACCGCCCAAGTGCCGCTGGCGATCAGCGGCGAAGGGCCCTGGTATCGCTTGGAGTTGCCGCTGGCGGTGCAACTGAGCGCCCGCCAGGCCGATCTCAGTGACCTGCGGGTGTTCAACGCCGCCGGTGAGCCGCAGGCGTATGCATTGGTGCGTCAGTCGGCCGCCAGCGCAAAAAACCTGGCGAGGCTGAAGGGCTTCCCGCTGTACGCCGCCGACAACACCAGTGACAGCGCGCCCAGCGTGCGCGTGCAATCGAGTGCCACGGGCACCCTGGTGCAGGTGCAGCCGTCCAGCGAAGTGCCGGCCGGCGCGCAGGTGCGACGCGGCTGGTTGCTCGATGCCAGTGCCATCAAGGCGCCGTTGCAAAAGCTGATCCTCGACTGGTCCGCCGAGCACGACGGTTTCCAGCGTTTCAGCATCGAAGCCAGTGACGATTTGCAGCACTGGCGCTCCTGGGGCGAAGGGCAGTTGGCGCGCCTGGCGTTTGCCGATGATCGGGTTGAACTGCGTGAAGTGGCCTTGCCGGGGCAACCGGCGCGTTACCTGCGCCTGTTATGGCAAGGCCAGGCCGCGCCCGAGTTGACCTCCATTGAAGTGCAGAGCACCAGCAGCCTGCCGTTGCCGCTGGTGTGGTCCGAGCCATTGGCCGGCAGCTCCCTTGAAGCGGGGCAATACAGCTGGCAGCTGCCCGGGGTGTTGAATATCGAGCGGGTGCGCATCGAGTTACGCCAGCCCAACAGCCTGGCCCCGGTGGGTCTTGCCGGGCGCCAGGACAGCAAGCAGGCATGGCAGCCGTTAAGCCGCGGTTTGCTCTACCGATTGCCGCAGAACGGGCAAGAGATCACCCAGGATCAATTGCAGTTGCCGGGTTACCCGGTCCGCCAACTCAAGCTGGACGTAGACGAGCGGGGCGGTGGCCTGGGGCCGCAGGCGCCGGGGTTGAGTTTCGCCGTGCGGGCCACGCAGGTGGTGTTCCTGGCGCGGGGCGAACCGCCGTTTACCCTGGCGCTGGGCAACCCGTCGGCCAAGGCGGCGAACCTGCCGTTGACCACCCTGATTCCCGATTATCAGCCGCAGCGCCTCGCGGCGTTGGGCCAGGCCAGGGTCGATGGCGAGTGGCGCGCCAATCCGCCGGCCGCACCAAATGTCGCAGGTATGCCTTGGCAGACAATCGGCCTGTGGGCCGTATTGCTGCTGGGCGTAGCGGCACTCGGGGGCATGGCCTACAGTCTGTTGCGCAAGCCGCCGGCCAGGCCCTGAGCCGGGGCCTGCATGAACTCTGTCAGGGTTATCTCGTCTGATAGGAGGAAATGCGCCCCGACTCGCGCTAAACTGCGCGGGTTTTTAGCCCCCCCATTCTCCGGAGCCGTCCATGTCCCGCGTTACCCTGAGTCGCTATTTGATTGAGCAGACCCGCAGCAACAACACCCCTGCCGATCTGCGCTTCCTGATCGAAGTGGTGGCGCGTGCTTGCAAGGAAATCAGCCACGCCGTGTCCAAGGGCGCGCTGGGCGGCGTCCTGGGCAGCATGGGCACTGAAAACGTGCAAGGCGAAGTGCAGAAGAAGCTCGACGTGATTTCCAACGAAATCCTGCTCGAAGCCAACGAATGGGGCGGTCACCTGGCCGGCATGGCGTCCGAAGAAATGGACAACGCCTACCAGATCCCGGGCAAATACCCTAAAGGCGCGTACCTGCTGGTATTCGACCCGCTGGACGGCTCGTCGAACATCGACATCAACGCGCCAGTCGGCACCATCTTCTCCGTACTGCGTTGCCCGAACGAATACCTGAGCCAGAACGAAGCCCTGAACGAAAAGGCCTTCCTGCAGCCAGGCACCGAGCAGGTCGCCGCCGGTTATGCGATCTACGGCCCGCAGACCATGCTGGTGCTGACCCTGGGCGATGGCGTCAAGGGCTTTACCCTGGACCGTGAAATGGGCAGCTTCGTGCTGACCCACGAAGACATCTCCATTCCTGCCTCGACCCAGGAATTTGCGATCAACATGTCCAACCAGCGCCACTGGGAAGAACCGGTCAAGCGCTACGTCAACGAGTTGATGGAAGGTGAAGAAGGTCCGTTGAAGAAAAACTTCAACATGCGTTGGGTCGCCGCGATGGTTGCCGACGTACACCGCATCCTGACCCGTGGTGGCCTGTTCATGTACCCACGCGACAGCCGCGAGCCGTCCAAACCGGGCAAACTGCGCCTGATGTACGAAGCCAACCCGATGTCGTTCCTGGTCGAACAAGCTGGCGGTGCTTCCACCGACGGTCACCAGCGCATCCTCGACATCCAGCCTGAAGGCCTGCACCAGCGTGTGGCGGTGTTCCTGGGCTCCAAGGAAGAAGTGGCGCGCGTGACCGGTTACCACAAAGGTTAATGCTACCCCCTGTGGCGAGGGGGCTTGTCCCCCGCTGGGCTGCGAAGCAGCCCCCAAACCCACCCACTCGTTTTACCTGAAAGTACTCAGTGGCTTTATTGGGGCTGCTTCGCACCCCAGCGGGGGTGTAGAACCGTAGACATCCTTTACATCTGAAACCGGGGACATCGTTTACACATTTGAAGCTTGGATGCGGCTCTTGCCGCGTCCAAGT
>NZ_MIFU01000114.1:0-18640 GCF_001855215.1 Pseudomonas sp. 06C 126
ACACGGCCATGGATGGCCGATCGCGGCGGGCCCACGGAGCAATGCCTGACTGCGGGCATGCCGAGCCTAGGCGAGGCACCGAGTGGTGGGGCAAGAGCGTTTTGCTTACTTTTGCGCTGTTCAAAAGTGAGCCGCCGTAAGGGCGGAACCCATACCCGCCGCGACCGCGGCAACGGATATGTACACATACTCAGAAGCGCGAGTTGTGTAGATACCTATGCCGCGATGGCAAAGTGTCAGTCGATACATTAGTTGACTGATACACCGCCATCGCGGGCAAGCCCGCTCCCACATAGGTATTGCAGTGCTTTCAGGGCGCCAACGCCTTGATCACCTGATCCACATTCCCTTCCAGTTCCGCCACCGGGTCTGCGCCGTCAGTGCTCAGCACCAGCAGCTTCGATCCCCCCGCGCTGATGGCCGTTTTCACTGCCTCAGTCGGTTGACGATGGTGCAGTACCAGTGCCACGTCGTTGTCCTTCAGGCTGGTCGTCAATGTTTGCAACGCCTCGGCGGACCATTCGGTATCCGGTCGCGGATCGGTGCTGACCAACTCCAGGTTCAACCCACTCACCAGATAAGCAAAATGATCGCTCAGGCTGACCACGCTCAGGTTGTCGGCCTGGGCCAGGCGTGCCTCGCTGTCGGCAGTGAGCTTGAGCAGGCGTTGCTTGAGGCTGGCCAGGTTGCTGTCGACTTGTGCCTTGGCGCCAGGCGCCAGGCGGCTCAGGTCGGCGGCCATGACATCGGCCATGCGCCCCAGGTTGTTGCTCGATTGCCACGGCTGGCTGTTGAGGCCATCCACCGTCCCCGGTTGCAGGGCCACGCCCGGCAAACCACCGTCTACCGGGCGCGCGGCGTCCACTTCGACGATGCGGATATTGCTGCGTCGGGCCACGGGGTACAGCGGGTCATCCGGCCACAGCGAACGCAGGCCGATCGCGGCGTCGGCGTCCAGCGCCAGGGTGTGCAGGGCCGGCGCACCGCGGCCGGTAAAGTAGGAGGTCTGGCGCGAACCCGGCAGGTTGGCCGGGGCTGCGCGTTCAAGCTTGACCTGGGTGCCCTTGAGCAGGGTTTCGGCCAGGCCGTAGGTTACGGGCAAGGCCGCCAGGACCTTGACCGGTTTGGCCGATTGGGCGGCGGCCGGCAGTGGTTTGGCAGGGGCGGCTGCCAGCAGCGCAGGGCTGATCAGGCAAGCGATGGCCAGGGCCAGGGGGCGTAGAACAGGGCGCATTATCCAAGATTCCCTTTCAGGCTGGGGACCGTGCCGCGCGCAATGGCGGCCAGGGCGAAGGCGATGCCGGCGACAAGGATGATCGCGGCACCGGACGGGATGGGCAGGTCGAAGATGATCGGCAGCAGAATCCCGCACAGGGTGCTGACCGTGGCAATCACCACCGAGATCCAGAAGAACCCCTTGAGCGACTGGCTCAACAGGCGCGCCGCAGCGGCCGGAATCACCAGCAGGGCACCCACCAGGATCGCGCCGATGACCTTGACTGCCGCCACGGTGATCAGGGTCACGAGGATCACGAACAGGTAGTCCAGGGTCTTCACGGCCACACCACGCACGGCGGCCAGCTGTGGGTTGAAGCTGGCGAGCATGATGCGGTTGTACAGCGGCAGCGCCAGGGCCATCACCAGTGCCCCGACAATCGCCAGCACCAGCAGGTCATTGCCGTTGACGGTCAGGACCGAACCAAACAGCACGTTTTCCAGGATGTGTACGTTGATCTTGCCCGCCAGGATCAGCAACAGGCTTGCGCCCAGCGCCAGGGACACCGAGAGGAACACGCCGATCAGCGTATCGGGGGCCAGGCCGGTGCGGTTGCGCAGGTAGTTGAGCAGGATGCCGAACAACAGGCAGTAACCGAACAGGCTGCCGTAAGGCCCGGTGTAGGGTTCCCCCAGCAGAATGCCCACGGCCACGCCGGTGAGTGCGGCGTGGCCGACAGCTTCGGAGAAGAACGCAAAGCGCTTGACCACCACCAGCGTGCCCAGGCCACCCAGCACCGGGCCGATCAGTAGGCCGGCGAGCAGGGCGTTGACCACAAACCCATAGGCCAGGGCTTCGGGCAGGTAGCCGGACGAGGCCCAGCCCTGGACCATCAAGCGAAAGGCTTCGTAGCTCATTGGGCTGCGCTCCGTGGGTGAGTGGAAAACAGCGTCAGCAGGCGCTCCGGGGTCAGTGCCTCTTTGGGCGTGGCGTCGAACAGCAAGCGGCGGTTCAGGCCGGTGACACGGTCCGCCAGGCGACCGACAGCCTCCAGGTCGTGTTCGATCCACAGCACGGTGATCCGGGCCCGGCGCCAGTCGCCCAGCAGGCGCTCGAACACCTGGATCCCGGCTTCGTCGAGGGCCGACATCGGTTCATCGAGCACCAGCAGTTGCGGCGCCGGGATCAAGCCCTGGGCCAGCAACACACGCTGGCGCTCACCGCCGGACAGCGCGCCCATGCGACGCTTGCGCTTGTCTTGCATGCCCACGCGCTCCAGCGCCTCGCCAATTGCGCCGGCGTAATGCCGGGACAGGCCGAGAAACGCCGGGCGCCGCTGGCACATCGCGGCCATGAAGTCATCGACGGTCATCGGCAGGCCCCGGTCGAATTCCAAGGCCTGGGGCACGTAGCCGATGGTGCCGGGAGTTCCCGGCCAATGCAGGCTCAGTTGGCCCTGGTGCGGGGTCTGCCCCAGCAGCGTCTTGATCAGCGAGCTCTTGCCGCCGCCGTTGGGGCCGACCAGGGCGTGGATACTGCCCGGTTGCACCTGGAAGCTGACGTTATCGAGGATCGCGGTACGGCCCAGGGTCAGCGAGACGTTATCGAATTCAATCGTTGGGCCGATGCTGGCCACACTCAGGTGTTCAGCCGCCGTCATGCCCCCGACTCCTGAATGGCGCGGACCACGGTATTGAGGTTGCCGGTCATTTCCACTTCATACTTCTCGGCGCTGTATTCACCGTAGGAAATATGCGACAGCGGGTACAGCTTGACCCCCGACTCGCGCTGGATGGTATCGACGTAGGAGGACGGGAAATCCATCTCCGAGAAGATCACCTTCACGTCCAGTTCGCGCAGTTGGTCGATGGTTTTTTTCAGTTGGCTCGGGCTTGGCTCGATGCCATGGGCCGGTTCCACTACGGCGGTCACTTCCAGGCCGAACTCGCGCAACAGGTAGTCGTAGGCGGCATGCACCGTGGCCACGCGCAGGTCGGCGTTGGGCGCGCTGGTGAGTTTGGCCAGGGCATCGGCGCGCATCTGGCGCAGGCGCTTGCCGTAGGCGCGGGCATTCTGGGTGTAGGTCTTGGCATTGTCCGGGTCGAGCTTGCCCAGTTCCCGGGCGATGTTGTTGACCTGGGCAATGGAGGCGCTGATGGACAGGAAGGTGTGCGGGTTGACCACCTTGCCGGCGCCACGGGCCGCGTTGCCGGTGGCCGCCAGCAACGGCACATTGGCGTTGGCTTCTATCACCGGGATGTCCGGGCGCTCGCTGGTGGCGATCATGCGGTCGGCAAAGTCATCATGGCCGACGCCATTGAGCACGATCACATCCAGGGTGCCAATGCGCTTGATATCTTCGGCGCGTGGCTCGTAGGCGTGGGGGTTGAAGCCGGCCGGAATCAGCGGCACCACTTCGGCCTTGTCGCCGACGATATTTGCTACGTAGCTGTAGTAAGGGTGCAGGGTGATACCGATACGCAGGCGCTTGGCCGCCTCGGCATTGGCCAGTGGGGTCAGCAAGACGCTGAACAGGCCCACCAGCAGCAGGCGGAGCAAGGGAGATGACATAGACATGGGTAATCGATCTTCTCTCGGAGACAGCGTGAATTCAGTGGCGATGCTGGCGGGTGACGCCAGCGTCGAATTGCGCAATGACCTGCTGCCAGCCAGCGGCGATCAGCCCCTGGTCGCTCAGGTCGGTGGGGGCAGCCAGACTGGCGCTGCGGTTGAGCCAGATATCCGGCTCGCTACCGTTCACGCGCATCAGCAGTGAACCGCTGGTGTCATTGGCCTGGCTCAAGCCCAGGTACGCAGAAGGCGCCAACAACTGCCAGCGGTGGTCGCCACGGCTGACCGAACTGGCGTCCTGGGCGAAGGGCGCGAAGCCTTCTTCGGCCAGTTGCGCGGGCGTCGGCAGCGCGCTTTGTTCCTGCGCCAGCAACTGGATTTCATCCAGGGTCACCCGCAGGTCGGCGTAGATGCCTTGCTCGGCGGCGCTCAAGTCGCGACGGGCGTCCAGTTGGTGGCTGGGCACGGCCGCGACTTCCTGGGTTTCGCCATGCAGCGACACCACGGTGCCGGCGACGGCCAGGATGATCAAGCACAGCAACAGGACGTAGAGGGTCTCGTGGCCGGCACCGGCCGGCCGGACAACCTGGGTGTTGCCTGGGCTCACGCGGGTCATGGTGCCTGGATATCCGCTTGGTCGATCTCGACAACGTGGCCGGGACCGGCGTCAAACAGCACGTAGAACTCGCTGGCAGGTTTCTTGAAGGTCAACGTCGAGTCGGCCCCCAGCTTGCCGGGCACCAGGATGGTTTCGTCGTAGCCGATCACATCCAGGGTCACGCCAGGCGCGCCGCTGCCATCGGAGAAGCCGCCAGTGCACTGGATCTGCTCGCCGGGGATTTCCTTGCATTCGCACATCGGGTTGTGGGCCAGGGCGTAGTTGCTCGCACCCAGGCTGAGGGCCAGCACGGCGCAGGTGCGGGTCAGGCGCAGTAGGTTCATGGTTTGACTCCTTGCTTGTTCAACCAGGCGACAGTGGCAGGCGAAGCCTGACTCAAGGGAATGGAAGCCTGTTGCATGCTGCCGTCCCAGCCTTCCATGGTGATCCACAGTTCGGCGTCGGGCGGGGTGCGTTCGGGGATTGGCAGGGCGGCGCCCATGCGGTACGGGGTACCGAAGAAAATCACTCCGGCGGCCCGCAGGCTGCGGGGTTTGCCGATGCGCAGGTAAGTGGCCTTGACCTGATCGCCACAGGTGGCGCACAGGGCGGCATTGAAGGACTTCATCGGCCCGGCCGGATTGGGGCGGGGCGCTTCATTGCGTAGCTCAGCCAGGGTGATGCTCCATGGGCCGACCTGCACCTCGCCTATCTCGCGCTCGCCCAGGCCGGCGTCGCCGCGAAACAGCGCGGCGTCGGCAAAGTACTTGGGCATAAAGCCCAGGGGTACCAGCAACAACAGGATATTGATGTGGAACCGCCATTTGAGCCAGAAGGCGCGCAGCGGCGAGGGCGCTTGTACGGTGGTGGCCTTGCTCATTACTTGCCCTCCGAAGTTTCAGCCTGCAGGGCGCCGATGGGGTTGCCTGGCGCAGGGTTGCGCGTAGCCTTGCTGCTGCGCTTGAGAGCGTGCAGCGTAGCCAGGGCGGTGCGCTTGCTCCAGATCAACAGACCGCTGAGCACCATCATGCTCAGCAACAGGCCGAAGAAGAACCAGACCAGCTTGATCCAGATCCCGCCAAAGTCGCCGGTGTGCAACGGGCGCATGGACTCGGTGACGAACTCCAGGCCCGAGCGGTCGGACAGCAGGTGTGTGGCGGCAATTTCACCGTTGTAGGGGTTGATATCGGCGGTCTGGAACATCAGCGGGTACCAGCCGCGGCCGCCGATACTCAGGTGGCTGTAGGCATTGCTCGGCAGGCCGACGAAGCTGACGTCGAACCCCGGGATGCGCTGGCTGGCGATGTTGATGGCATCGTCCAGCGCGATCGTCGGTGGCGGTACGCCAGGCGCCGACAACGGTACTTTGTCCCGGGCGATCACCGGCACGACGGCCTCGCTGGAGATGGTGATCTGGTTGTCCGAGAGAATCGCCTGGATCAAGAACCAGGTGCCGGTGATGGAGATCACCGCGATAAACCAGATCGACCAGATGCCGCTCAGACGGTGGAAATCCCCCCAGAAAATCCGCGCGCCGTGCTTGAAACGCAGGGTGGGCTTGAAGAAACCTTTCCAGAACCGCTTGTACACCACCAGGCCAGTGACCAGCGACGCGAGCATCGGCAACCCGAGGAATGACACCAGGTACCAGCCCCAGCTGAAGCCATTGGTGAACGGCACCAGCCACCAGCCATGCAGGGCGCGGGTGAACTGGCGGAAGTTGAACGATGGGCTGATGCCCTGGATGACCCCCGTATACGGGTTGACGTAGACCGCCACGGAGCGGCCATCGGGGTAGCTGATGTCGACGTCGAGGGCAAAGTGCGACTCGTCCGGACGGACGATGGACTCGACAATGGCCTTGGGCTCGGCCTGCTTGATCGCAGCCAGGATTTGGTCGTAAGTGAGCAGTTCGGCATCGTCCGACGGCTTGCTGGCGCGCATTTCCGGGTTGGCCAGCCACACGATTTCCTGGCTGACCACCGCCAGGGTCCCGGTGACGCAGACGATCAGTACGAAGAACCAGATGGGCAATGCCAGCCAGCTGTGTACGAGAAACCAGAGTTTGGAGCGTGACTTCTTCGACATGTCTAGGAGGGTCTTGATCGGAGGGGGGCAGAAAAGGCCCGGGAAAGGCCGGTCGTAGCTTTTGCTTACGCGACGGGCTGTATCTAAGTTAAGACGGATGAGAATCGCAAAACCCTAAGGCGGAAATGAAAGCAAATGTTTCCAATGTGCAACAAACACCTGTATGAGCTGGCTTGCCAGCGAAAATCTCCAACGATTACGCGGGTTACCTGTTGCTATTGTTCTCGGGTTTTTCGCCGGCAAGCCGGCTCCTACAGGTGATTGGGGTTAGGCGAACAGCTCCTTGGCGCGCTGGCGGATCTGTTCCTCGGTCAGTTCTTCGGTATGGGTGGCAAGGAACCAGACATGCCCGAAGGGATCTTTCACTGTGCCCGAGCGATCGCCGTAGAACCGATCCTCGGGTTCGCAAATGCCTGTACCGCCGGCCGCGATCGCTTGTTTGTACTGCGCGTCGACGTCCGCCACATAGAGGTGCAAGCCAACACTGGCAGGATGCTCTCCAGGCGTGCCAAGCGGCATTTCGGCACAGGGTGACGCCAGCATGATCGGCGAGTCGCCAATGCGCAGCTCGGCATGGCCGACCTTGCCATCGGGCATATCCAGGCGCATGACAACGGTGGCACCGAAGGCCTTCTTGTAGAACTCGATGGCTTCAGCGGCCTTGTCGATACCCAAGTAGGGCGTGATGCTGTGATAGCCCTCGGGGATAGGTTTGACGCTCATTTCGCTCTCCTTGATGGTTGTTCAGGGGCCCGGTTTTTCCGGTTTCCTCACTATAGGCCAAGTTTTTCGTCGCCTCCTGGCAGCCGACGACCGCGCTGTAACGGCGTCCTGAACATTTTCTCGAACAGAGGCTTGACCTTGACTTAACTAGAGGTCTTACCCTGCACGGCACCTACAACTAAAGGGGATTTGTCATGCAGACTTGCGCGAAAAGTCATGGGTTTACCCAATTAATCGAGTTTCAGATCGAGCCTCGCCAGCAGTCCGCCCTGGTGTCGGCGCTGTCTGAGCAGACCGAGCGCCTGGCCCAAGGCCATGAGGGTTTTTTGAGTGCCAGTGTGCAGGTCAGTGATGATGGACGGCGCGTGCTCAACTACCTGCAATGGCAGACCCGCGAAGATGGCGATGCGGCGTTCAATCGCCTGGAGTGCGAGGGCGGGGACTTCTGGACCTTGATTTGCGCCCACCAGGCCACGGCCGTGACCTTCGGTTCATTCCAAGTGCTGCGCAGCATAGAGCGCAGCGCCGACAATGCACTGGCGTGCAACTTATATCGATAGATGCAACATGCGTTCGCCTTGCAGGTTTTCCCCGGGGCGGCGCTTGTTGACCGCCAGTTCGCCGATCTTGATCAGGCGTGTGCGCGTGACATTGCGGCTCAGGCCCAGCAGGTTGGCGGTGTGCACCTGGTTGTAGTGGCTGAAACGGTAGGCGGCGCGTAGCAGCGCGTCTTCGACCTTCTCATGGAGTGCGCCGGCCTGTTCGTCAAACAGCTTCTGGAAGGCCCGCTCCAATAAGGCTTCGGCACTATTGTCGACCCCGTGCTGGCTGTCGTCCTGGCGCTCGATGCGCATATTCGAGAGGCGCAGGTCGTCGCGCTCGATCACACCGTTGCGGCAAATCAGCAAGGTGTGATGAATGACGTTTTCCAACTCGCGGATATTGCCCGGCCAACTGTAGCTCCTGAGCTTTTGCTCGGCCTCGGGGCTGATGGTGATGGGGCCGTAGCCCAGGCGCTGGCTGTAGGCGTCGATAAAGTGGCGGGTCAGGGGCAGGATGTCGCCGGGGCGTTCGCGCAACGGGCTCAGTTCCAGGCTGACCACGTCCAGGCGGTAATACAGGTCTTCACGGAAATGCCCGGCGTTGATGGCCTTTTCCAGTTGCACATTGGTCGCCGCCAGTACCCGCACGTCAATGGCAATGCTCTTGCGTGAGCCCAGGCGCACCACTTCGCGCTCTTGCAGGACGCGCAGCAGCTTGACCTGGATGGCCATGGGCAGATCACCGATCTCATCGAGGAACAAGGTGCCGCCGTCGGCCTCTTCGAACCAGCCGGCCTTGGCGCTGAGGGCGCCAGTGAACGCGCCTTTTTCATGGCCGAATAACTCCGCTTCCACCAGGGATTCGGAAAAGGCCCCACAATTGACCGCCACGAAGGGCCGGTTGCGCCGGGCGCTGAGGTTGTGGATGTGGCGGGCCACCAGCTCTTTACCGGTGCCGGTTTCGCCGATGATCAGCACGCTGGCTTCGCTGGGGGCCACTTGCTGGATATGCGCGAGCAGGGCCTGGGACTTGGGGTCTTCGAAGACTTGCGCGGTGGCGCGAATCGACGTGGCGAGGGCGGGCGAGGGCGGTAGGGTCAAAAGCTGCATGGGCACCTCTAGGAATAGAACGTTGGCGTCGGCAGGGACTGGTTCAAGGCCCAGTCGCCCAATTCGTGGAGTTTGTAGTCCACCGGGTCGTGCAGGCTTTGGGTGCGCAGGTTGCGCCAGTGGCGGTCCAGGCGCAGCGAGGCGTGGGTGGAGCGGGCGCCGGTGACCTCAAACAGACGGCTGCACAGCTCCAGGCCGTTGCGGGTGGCGGCGACCTTGGCCGTGGCGATGGCAATCGCCAGTTGCCCGCGCTCGTGTTCGCTCAAGGCAGGGCCCTTGGCCCAGGCCTGGTCCAGCAGCTCGGCGGCCCGTTGTACCAGTAGGCGCACGCCTTCGAGTGCGACCCAGAATTCGCCGTAGTGGCTGAGCACATAAGGGTCCTGACGCACATCCTGGACGCTGGATTTATGCCAGGGCCGTGTTTCGGCGAGGGTGTAGTTACGCGCTTCCTCAAACGCGCCTTCGGCAATGCCGAGGAACATTTGGGTGAACGTCAGTTGGGCAATCAGCGGACGCAGGCAGGCGAACGGCGTGCTCAGGGGACCGGGGTCCAGCAACAGTTCCGACTCTTCGACCCTGACGCGCTCGAAGCTGGTGCTGCCGCTGTCGGTCTGGCGTTGGCGGATACTGTTCCAGTCGTTGTGCACGGTGATGCCGCTGCGTGCGCTGGGGATGGCGGCGATCAGCAGCTTGCCGCCGGCGCTTTCGTCGACTGCCGAGGCGATCAGCATCTGTGAGTCGCTGGCGCCGGAGCAGAAGCTCTTTTTTCCGGAGAATTCGCGCCAGCCGCCAAAGTCCTTGACCACCGTGCGCGTATCCAGGGGGTTGAGGGCATTGCCCCAGAACCAGTGCTTGCGGGCGGTCTGTTCGAACCAGGGCTGCCATTGCTCCGGGCGGGAAAACAGGCGCACGGTGGCCAGCATCAGATGATGGAAGCCGAAGACGTGGGCGATGGAGCTGTCGACCTTGGCGAACTCGCGCACGACCTCCAGGGTTTCGCTCCAGCGTGCGCCAAGGCCGCCGTACTGGGTGGGAATGCTCAGTGCCAGCAGGCCACTGTGGCGCAGGGCATCGCGCTCGGCCTTGGGCGTGCCGCCGCGCTCGTCACGCTCTACGGCGCTGAGGGCGAACTCGGCGGCCAGCAGCTTGGCGGTTTGCAAAGGGGATGGCAGGACGCTATGGGGTTTGGCTGGCACGCGGTGCTCCTGAAAAATCACATGCGCTGTAGGCACCGGCATGCCGGCTCCTACAAAGGTGGGTCAGGCTTTTGCGGTGGCAGGCAGCACATCGTTGGCGATCATTTCGCCGAACGGCCCGGTGAGGTTGGTGATGCCGCGTCCGGCCAGGCTGGCGTAGGGTTCGGGCAGCAGCGGGAATACCAGCTCGGCAAAGCGATAGGCTTCTTCCAGGTGCGGGTAGCCGGAGAAGATGAAGCTCTCGATGCCCAGGTCGGCGTATTCCTTGATCCGCTCGGCCACTTGTTGTGGGTTGCCTACCAGCGCGGTGCCGGCGCCTCCGCGTACCAGGCCGACGCCGGCCCACAGGTTGGGGGCGATTTCCAGGTTGTCGCGCCGCCCATCGTGCAGGGCGGCCATGCGGCGCTGGCCTTCGGAGTCAAAGCGCGAGAAGGATTTTTGCGCGGCGGCAATGGTCTCGTCGCTGATGTGTTCGATCAACTTGGCTGCTGCCTGCCAGGCTTCGTCTTCGGTTTCGCGCACAATCACATGCAGGCGGATGCCGAACTTGACGGTGCGACCATGGCGCGCCGCACGTTCGCGTACATCGGCGAGTTTCTCGGCGACGGCTGCGGGCGGTTCGCCCCAGGTCAGGTACACGTCGACCTGTTCGGCGGCGAGATCGTGGGCTGCATCGGACGAGCCGCCGAAGTACAACGGAGGGTAAGGTTTCTGAACCGGCGGGTAGAGGGCCTTGGCGTTCTGCACCTTCAGGTGTTTACCTTCAAAGTCCACGGACTCGCCTTGCAATACTCGACGCCAGATCTTGAGGAATTCATCGGTCACCTCATAACGTTCACTGTGGTCGAGGAAGCTGCCGTCACCGCGGTTTTCATCGGGATCGCCGCCGGTCACCACGTTGATCAGCAGGCGGCCGTTGGACAGGCGGTCGAGGGTGGCGGCCATGCGCGCGGACACGGTGGGCGAGATGATCCCCGGGCGGATTGCCACCAGGTAGCGCAGGCGTTCTGTCAAGGGCACCAGTGCCGAGGCAATCACCCAGGAGTCTTCGCAGGAGCGGCCGGTGGGAATCAGCACGCCGTGGTAGCCGAGGTTGTCGGCGGCCTGGGCTACTTGCTTCAGATAGTTGAGGGTGACTGGGCGTGCACCCTGGGTAGTCCCCAGGAAATGGCCGTCGCCATGGGTCGGAAGAAACCAGAAAACATCCATGACAAGTCCTTGAGCGATGTTCAACAGAGAGTGTTGCCCGGCCAACAGTTGTGGAAACAACAGTTGCGGCGTTGGGGGACCGTTATAGAACGTCTGGTTTATTCCGTAAACGAACGTATTTCTCTATTTATAGATCCATAAGGAATATGTCGGATTGGCTGATAGCGACTATCACAGCGGATGATTTTTCCCTGCAAAGGCGTGGGAGTAGCCTGTGTTCATTGCCTTGACGCCCGATTCGCAGGACCTTCGCCATGAACCATTACCTCACTGTTGCCTTGTTGCTGGTTGCCTCTTTGCTTGCCGGTTGTGCCTCCCCTCCGGCACCCGAGTTGCGCCCCTACACCGCCGAGGAGGCCAGGCAGTTGGCGATGGAAGGGCTTAACCGCCGTGGCTTGTCGTTTGACGAATATCAACAGAAGAAAGCCGAGCTGTCTGCCCAGCCACAGACACCTTTTGGCTTTGATCGCCAGGGTGAAATGAATGCAGAGCGCAACGTGATGTTGCATGACCGTCCCAGCTAAAAGCGTTGGCTGTGGTCCCAAGCCCGAAGTTCTTCGCAGGAACTTCGGGCTTTTTGTTTTCCATCCTTTTCATCGAGCCTGTTAAGCTCAATTTCAGGAGCGTTCCTACGCACTTTTCAATTCTTTAACGGCATCCGATCGGGTTAACCTGACGATCTCTGTACTGGTCGCTGCCCCTGGGACGCTGATCTCGGGAACATGCTCTGCGGGTCTTTAAACGTCATGAATAAACGTCCTTTGTATTTCGACTACGCCGCCACCACGCCGGTGGATGAGCGGGTCATCCAGGTCATGGTCGAGTGCCTGGGTTTCAATGCCAATTTCGGTAACCCCGCATCCAGCTCCCATGCGTTTGGCCAACAGGCCCGGCACACGGTCGAGCAGGCGCGTCGGCAGGTGGCGGAGCTGGTCGGCGCCCAGCCCGAACAGATCGTCTGGACCTCGGGCGCCACCGAATCCAACAACCTGGCGCTCAAGGGCGTGGCCCAGGCGCGGGGCGTGGCCGGTGGTCATATCATCACCAGCCAGATCGAGCATAAGGCGACGCTGGACACCGCACGCCAATTGCAGGAGGCCGGGGTTGCCGTGACCTACCTGGTGCCGGACGCCGATGGCCTGATCACCGCCGAGGCGGTCAGCCAGGCACTGCGTGAAGACACGTTCCTGGTGTCGTTGATGCTGGTCAACAACGAACTGGGTACGCTCAACGACATCCCGGCCATTGGCGCGCGAGTGCGTGAGCATGGCGCACTGCTGCATGTGGATGCGGCGCAAGGGGCGGGCAAGGTCGAGATCGACCTGGCGCGCTGGCCGGTCGACCTTATGTCGTTTTCTGCACACAAGCTGTATGGCCCCAAAGGCATCGGTGCGTTGTATGTCGGGCCGCGGGCGCAGCAGAACGTCACCGCACAGATCCACGGGGGTGGTCATGAAGGTGGGCTGCGCTCGGGTACCCTGGCGACCCACCAGATTGCAGGCATGGGCAGTGCCTTTGCGTTGGCCGGGCAATTTTTTGCTGAAGAGTCGGCGGGGATTGTCGCCCTGCGCCAGCGTCTGCTGGAGCAAGTGCTGGCTATCCCCGGCGTGCGCCTGAACGGCAGTGCCACCCAGCGTATTCCCCACACCTTGAGCCTGACGTTCAGCGAGGGTGAGTTCAATTCGGCGGCCTTGAGCGCCGGTATCGCGTTTTCGGCGACCTCTGCCTGTAATTCGGCAAGCAATGCGCCGTCCCATGTATTGCTTGCCCTGGGGCATGATGCGCGCAGCGCCGGTCGCACCATTCGCCTGAGCTTGGGGCGCTTCACCACCGAGCAGGATATCGATCAGGCGGTGCAATTGATCAAGAGCTCGCTGGCCAGCGCACCGGCCTTCTGGGCGGTTTGAAACATATAAAAATTATTAGTGGTTAGCAGGAGACAAGATGAGTACGCAGCCTTTGACCCATGGAACGGTTCCCCAGCGCCTGGCGCATACCCGCGAGTTGATGCAGCGCGAGGGCATCGATGCCCTGCTGGTGCCATCGGCCGATCCGCACCTGTCCGAATACCTGCCGGGCTACTGGCAGGGGCGGCAGTGGTTGTCGGGGTTTCATGGGTCGGTAGGCACGCTGATCGTCACCGCTGATTTTGCCGGTGTCTGGGCTGACAGCCGTTACTGGGAGCAGGCGAGCAAGGAGCTGGGCGGCAGCGGTATTGAGTTGGTGAAGCTGCAACCGGGGCAGCCCGGCCCGTTGGAATGGTTGGGTGAGAACACTCCAGAAGGTGGGGTAGTGGCAGTGGACGGCGCGGTGATGGCCGTTGCATCGGCCCGCACCCTGGGCAGCAAGTTGGCGGAGCGTGGCGCTCGCCTGCGTACTGATATCGATTTGTTGAGTGAGGTCTGGACTGACCGTCCGGAGCTGCCAAACCAGCCGATCTACCAGCACCTGCCGCCCCAGGCCACCGTCAGCCGAGGCGAAAAGCTCGCGGCACTGCGCGCCAGCCTGAAGGACAAAGGCGCGGATTGGCATTTCATTGCCACCCTGGATGACATTGCCTGGCTGTTCAACCTGCGCGGTGCAGATGTTTCGTTCAACCCGGTGTTTGTGTCGTTCGCCCTGATCAACCAGCAGCAGGCAACGCTATTTGTTGCCCTCGGCAAGGTCGATGCCTCGTTGCGTGGGGTGCTGGAACAGGATGGCGTGACACTGCGTGACTACAGTGAAGTGGCGGCGGCCCTGGCTGAAGTGCCGGACGGTGCCAGCCTGCAGGTGGATCCAGCACGCGTGACTGCCGGGTTGCTGGATAACCTGGGCAGTGGCGTCAAGCTGGTGGAAGGGCTCAACCCGACCACGCTGGCCAAGTCTCGCAAAAGCCTGGCGGATGCCGAGCATATTCGCCGGGCGATGGAACAGGATGGCGCGGCCTTGTGCGAGTTTTTCGCCTGGCTGGACTCGGCCCTGGGGCGCGAGCGCATCACTGAGCTGACGATCGATGAACACCTGACTGCCGCACGAACCCGGCGCCCCGATTATGTGTCGCTGAGTTTCAATACCATCGCCGCGTTCAACGGCAATGGCGCGATGCCCCATTACCACGCCACGGAAGAAGAGCACGCGGTGATCGAGGGTGATGGCCTGCTGTTGATCGACTCAGGTGGCCAGTACCTGGGCGGCACCACTGATATCACGCGCATGGTGCCAATCGGCACGCCGAGCGAAGAGCAGAGGCGCGATTGCACCCGTGTGCTCAAGGGCGTGATTGCCCTGTCGCGCGCGCAATTTCCCAAGGGCATTCTCTCTCCGTTGCTGGACGCCATCGCCCGTGCGCCGATCTGGGCCGAAGGTGTGGATTACGGTCATGGCACCGGTCACGGGGTTGGCTACTTTCTCAATGTCCATGAAGGCCCGCAGGTGATTGCCTACCAGGCTGCGGCCGCGCCGCACACCGCGATGCAGCCGGGAATGATTACCTCCATTGAACCGGGTACTTATCGTCCGGGGCGTTGGGGGGTGCGTATCGAGAACCTGGTGTTGAACCGGGAGGCGGGTAAGACCGAGTTCGGTGAGTTCCTCAAGTTCGAAACCCTGACTCTGTGCCCGATCGATACCCGTTGCCTGGTACCGTCATTGTTGACGATCGAGGAGCGGCAGTGGTTCAACGACTACCACGCTGAGGTGCGTCAACGCTTGAGCCCGTTGCTCAGTGGCGCCGCGCTTGAGTGGTTGCAAGTGCGTACGGCCGCGATATAAGGGCTGACTGCTCGCAGGTCTGGGCCTGCGAGCAGGATGCTGGTGTTAACTCAAGGCTTCGCGGACAAAATCCAGGCGATCCTGGCCGAAGAACAGCTGTTGACCGACAAACAGGCTAGGCGCACCAAACACGCCACGGGCAATCGCTTCTTCGGTCTTGTGCTTGAGGGCGTTCTTTACTGCCTCATCCTGGGCCAGTTCCAGTACCTGGGCAGGGTCAAAGCCGTGTTCTGCCAAGACCGCTGCTACCACTGCCGGATCCCCCAGGTTGCGTCCATCCACCCATAACGCTCGGAACAGGCAGTCGATGAAGTCGATAAAACGCTCTGGCTGGCGTAGTTGAATGCCGGTGACGGCGCGCATCAGTGTCAGGGTGTTGATGGGGAAGTGCGGGTTGAACTTGAGGGGAAC
The DNA here is from genome assembly GCF_001855215.1 of Pseudomonas sp. 06C 126. Lineage (NCBI taxonomy): Bacteria > Pseudomonadati > Pseudomonadota > Gammaproteobacteria > Pseudomonadales > Pseudomonadaceae > Pseudomonas > Pseudomonas sp. 06C 126. The sequence goes on from NZ_MIFU01000114.1 coordinate 15,418, forward strand.
ACCGTAACGCTTGGCGTAGCGTGCCAGGTCTTGCAGCAGATAGCGGCCTTTGGCCGCAATGGTGATGGGCGAGGCATTGCCGGTGGCTTTGAAGATGCCGCCCAGCAGGATCGGCTGGTACACCAGTTGGCTGCCGGTTTCAGCACAGATACCGGGCAGTTGGGTGTAGGCCAGGTAGGTGGTGGGACTGCCGAGGTCGAAGAAAAATTCCAGGGTTTTGTTCATGTCGGATGCTCGCTGCTTATTGTTATGTAGGCGTGCTTACCAGGTTTCGTTCCAGGGGCGCAGGTCCAGTTCGAAGGTCCAGGCGTCCCGTGGCTGGCTGTGCAGGTGCCAATAGTTGTCGGCGATATGCTCTGGATCAAGGATGCCATCCTGGTCCTTGAGTGCGTATTTGGTTGGGAAGTTGTCGCGGATGAAGTCGGTGTCGATGGCGCCATCCACTACCACGTGGGCTACATGGATGTTCATCGGGCCAAGCTCGCGCGCCATGCTTTGAGCGAGGGCGCGAATGCCGTGCTTGGCGCCGGCGAAGGCAGCGAAGCCGGCGGCGCCGCGTAACCCGGCTGTGGCACCGGTAAACAGGATAGTCCCGCGCCGGCGGGTCACCATGCGCTTGGCCACTTCCCGGGCATTCAGGAAGCCTGAGAAGCAGGCCATCTCCCAGATCTTGAAATATTTGCGTGCGGTTTCTTCGAGGATGCTGCAAGGCACATTGGCGCCGATGTTGAACACGAAGGCTTCAATCGGACCCAACTCGCTTTCGATCTGCTCGATCAGCGCGATCACCTCATCCTCCTTACGCGCATCACAGGCAAAGCCGTGGGCTTCGCCACCGGCCGCTTGAATACTCTCCACCAGAGGCTGCAGTTTGTCGGCACTGCGTCGGGTGACGCAGGCCACATAACCTTCACGGGCAAAACGCTTGGCGATGGCGCCGCCTGTAGCGTCGCCTGCGCCGACGACCAGCACGATTTTCTTATTTTCAGTCATGGGAAACCCTTTAGTAAACGGTCGTTAACTAAACGCACGTTATGCTACGCTTCGGCAGGCGTCAAGGTGGTGAATTCATGGGGAGAAGCGATGCGCTATTCAGTCAGTCACAAGCAGCAAACCAGAGATAAGCTCCTGCAGAGCAGCGCGGCCCTGGCTAAAAAAGAAGGGTTTGCCAGTGTTGGCGTGGATGGTTTGATGAAGGCCATTGGCTTGAGTGGAGGGGCGTTCTATAGCCATTTTTCCTCCAAGGACGCGTTGTTCAGCTCAATCGTCGAGCACGAGTTGAGCCAAAGCCTTGCGCGTTTGGGGGAAGGGGAGGTGCAGAGTCGAGAGCGCCTGGACCGCTGCCTCAAGATCTATTTGAGCATGGCCCACGTGGAGCAGGTGCAAGACGGGTGCGCATTGCCGAGCATGGGGGCGGAGATTGCTCGTGCTGATATAGCTGTACGCCAACAGGCGCAAGAGTGGATTTGTCGGTTGCAGGCCAACTGGGCACGGACTTTGGAGAGTGACAGCTTGGCCTGGGCGATGTTGTCCCAGTGCGTGGGGGCACTGGTGGTGGCTAGAATGATGGTTGACCCGGACGTTCAGGCGCGGGTGCTTTCATCGAGCTATAAAGAGCTCAGCCAGAGGATCGCCCAGCCATGACTACTTACTTGCAGAGCACGATCATGCTGCGGCTGGTATAGCCGGCAGGGTTGATACCGAAAGGGTAGTCACCTGGCTCTTCGGTGTTGTCGCCGGACTTGGCGATCACCCGATAGCCCTTCTTGCCGCACGAGTTTGCTGCGCTGGTGTAGCACTGATCCCAGGAGGAGGACAGGCCAGAGCAGTTGATATGCAGCCCTTTCTTTCCGCGTTTGACTTCGGTCTTGGTGGTTGCGGCACATCCCGCCAGGGCGATGACGACAAGCACTATCAAAATTCGCTTCATTACCATCCTTAATAGCCGCGCCGTTGGAATGCCCGATGCTGGCTTTGCTCGCTCTCAAGTGTAGCGTTCGTGGATGTCCTTATTCGAAAATCTCCATGACTGACACTGAGTTACGGCCTAAACATGGCCTAATTGAGCGGCAAATGCCAGAGCTTCGTTAAATCCTGTCTCAATCTGCCGCGACGATTGGCTTTGACTGGCTGCGCATGGTCAGCGTTGCACCCACGGAGGCCAGGATAATGCAGGCGATCGCGAGCCATTGGGCCAGGGACAGGTATTCCTGAAGGAAAAACAGACCGGAAAGCGCGCCGAATGCGGGCTCGATACTCATCAAGGTACCGAAGGTGCGTGCGGGCAGTCGGGTCAGAGCGACCATCTCCAGGGTATAGGGAAGGGCAGTTGAAAGAATCGCCACGCCAATGGCGATGGGAATCAGCGCGGGTGTCAGCAGGGCGCTACCGGCATGGACGATACCGATAGGGGCCACGAACAGTGCGGCGATCATTACGCCAAGGGCGGCTGTTTGGACGCCGTTGTCCGCGCCAGCTTTTTGCCCGAACAGAATATAGAGTGCCCAGCAGATACCCGCCCCCAAAGCGTAGGCCGCCCCGGTCAAGTCGATGCCTTGACTGGCTTCACCAACCGGTATCAAGAGCAGTAGGCCGATGATGGCCAAGGCGATCCACAGGAAGTCAACGGCGCGCCGCGAGGCATAGATGGCCACGGCCAGTGGCCCGGTGAACTCCAGAGCCACTGCAATTCCCAAGGGCACGGTGCGTAATGACATATAGAAGAGGAAGTTCATGCCGCCAAGCGCCATCCCGTAGACGATGACGGTGCGCAGTGACTTGGCGGTGAGTTTTGCGCGCCAGGGACGAAGCAACAGCAGCATGATGATGCTGGCGAAAACCAGGCGCAGCGTAGTGGTGCCTTGGGCGCCGACAATCGGGAACATGCTTTTGGCCAGCGACGCACCTGACTGGATCGAGGCCATGGCGATGAGCAGCAGCCCGACAGGGAAAAGTGCGGAGCCCAGGCTGCGGGATGAGGTGGTCATTGGGGGTGTTTGTCCAGGTCATATAAAGGCAGAAGCCACTATGATGATCAACTGGTTCGGAATGGGCAATATATTGCTCAAATTTGTGCGTGCTATCTGTAGAGCGAAGGGCTTTGAGTATTTCGATAGGAAAACCAAATTAACGGTTGACGGCGAATTATATCTGTCTATAATTCGCCCCACTTCCGGCGCAGTCGAAACGGAAAACTCCTTGGTAAACAATGAGTTATGCGAGA
>NZ_MIFU01000115.1:0-18549 GCF_001855215.1 Pseudomonas sp. 06C 126
GAATACATGGTGCCCAGCCATTGGGTGTTCCTTGATAGCCTGCCGCTGACCCCCAACGGCAAGCTCGACCGCAAGGTGTTGCCGGCGCCGGATGCCAGTGCCTTGCAGCAGCACTACATCGCGCCGCGCAACACCCTGGAGCAGCAGATCGCCGAGGTCTGGCAACAGGTGCTGGGCCTGGCACAGGTGGGGGTGAGCGACAACTTCTTCGAGTTGGGCGGGCACTCACTGCTGGCCACCCAGGTGATCGCGCGGCTCAAGCCCATCCTGACCAGTAGCCCGGGTTTGCGTGACCTGTTCAATGCCCCGGTGCTGGAAGACTTTGCCGCATTGCTGGCAAGCCGCTCGGCCGCGCCCCCGGCGCAGATCGCCTTGCACGCCCATGGCCCGCGCAGCACTGCGCCCTTGTCCCTGGCCCAGCGCCGCTTGTGGGTGGCCGAGCAGTTTTCGGCCGGCAACGGCGCGTATGGCATGCCGTTGGCGTTGCGATTGCGGGGCGAAGTCTCGGTGCCGTTGCTGATGGAAAGCCTCAAGTGTGTGGTGCAACGCCATGAGGTGCTGCGCACCGCTTATGTCGCCGACGATGACGGCGATCCCCTGGCGGTGATCGCACCTGACGTGACGGTGGACTTCGCTCTGGTCGACCTGTCGCACATGGACCGTATCGAACAGGAAGCCCAGGTCGCCCAGGCCACCCTCGACAACACTCGGCGCCCGATCAACCTGGAACAGGCGCCGTTGTTCCGTGGGCAGATCCTGCGCCTGGGCGCCCATGAACATGTGCTGCTGTATTCGATGCACCACATCATCTCCGATGGCTGGTCGATGGCGGTGCTGGTCGGTGAGCTGGTGCAGCACTACGCCGCGCTCAAGCAGGGGCGTGGCATCGATCTGCCGCGGCTGCCGGTGCAATACAGCGACTATGCCCAATGGCAGTTGGCGTTGGAACAGGCCGGGGTGTTGCAGCAACAGGCCGGCTACTGGAAGGACGCCCTGGCCGGTCACCCTGGGCAACTGCTGCTACCGACAGACTTTGCGCGGCCGCCGATGCCGTCCTTCGAGGGCTCCAGCGAGTCATTCAGCGTACCGCCGGCGTTGGGCGAGGCACTGAAAAGCCTGTCCGCACGCCAGGGTGTCACGCCTTACACCACGTTGTTGGCCGCATTCCAGGTGTTGCTGCACCGCCTCGCCGCCAGCGACGACCTGCTGGTGGGCGCCGATGTGGCGGGGCGTCAGCATGCCGAGCTGGAAGGCCTTATTGGTTTCTTCGTCAACATCCTGCCCCTGCGTTCGCGCTTCGACGCCAAGGCGCGGTTCAGCGATTTCCTCGCTGCTGCCCGGGAAACCACGCTTACGGCCTTCGAGCACCAGGACCTGCCCCTGGACATGATCGCCGAAGCCAGCAACGTGCCGCGTCACAAGGGCTTCAACCCCTTGGTGCAAGTGCTGTTTGTGATGAACAACCTGCCGGTGCACAGCGCGGGCCTGGCGGACATTGCCGTGGAAATGGTGCCCAGCCTGGGCGGCTATTCCAAGTTCGATATGGCGCTGTTTATCGACGAAGAGGCTGGGCAGTGGCAAGGCACCTGGCAGTACGCCAATGACTTATTCAAACAAGAGCGCATCACCGAACTAGTGAGCGCCTGGATGGGAATTCTTCAACAGATTGTCATGGATCCAGACATCCGATTAGGGGACATCATCATGCCGTCGAATACCGCTGTTGCTCCTGCCACTCCTGCCAGCCCGAAGGCCGACAAGCTGGGCAAGTTCCTCAAGAAACCGTCGAGCCCGGTGGCCAGGGCGCCGCTGCCGGTCATGCGCGAATCACTGTTGAACGCCGACCAGGTGTTCCCGTTGCTGATGGAGCCCAACGACCCGGGGCTCGACCTGGTGACCTGGGTCCAGGCCAATCGCGCCCTGGTCGAAGAGAAACTCGCGCGGCACGCGGGGATCCTGTTCCGTGGCTTTGCCATGCGCGATATCCACGATTTCGAGGCCTTTGCCGAAGCGGTCCAGCCGGGCCTGTACGGCCAGTACGGCGACTTGCCGAAGAAAGAGGGCGGCAAGAATACCTACCGCTCCACGCCGTATCCGGAAAAGAAAATGATCCTGTTCCACAACGAAAGCTCGCACCAGGATCGTTGGCCGCGCAAGCAACTGTTTTTCTGTGAACAACCCTCGCCCGTGGGCGGGGCCACGCCGGTGGTCGATTGCCGGCTGATGTACCAGCGCCTACCGCAGGCGTTGCGCGATACCTTCGAAAGCAAGGGCCTGCTGTATGTGCGCACCTTCGCCGACAAGCTCGACGTGTCCTGGCAGCACTTCTTCAAGACTGAAGATCGCGCCCAGGTCGAGCAGCGCTGCGCCCTGGCCGGCATCCAGTGGACCTGGCTGGACAACGACGAGCTGCAAATCCGCACCCCGTGCCCGGCGATTATCACTCACCCGAGCACCGGCGAAAAAACCTTCTTCAACCAGGTGCAACTGCACCATATCTACTGCCTGGACCCCGACGTGCGCGACGACCTGCTGGGCCTGTTTGGTGCCGAGCGCATGCCGCGCCACGTGTATTACGGCGACGGCAGCCCGATCGAAGACGAGGTGATGCAGCGACTGGGTGAACTCTACGAGGCCTGCGCGGTGCGCTTTGACTGGCGCAAGGGCGATGTGATCCTGCTGGACAACATGCTCGCCGCCCACGCCCGCGACCCCTTTGAAGGCCCGCGCAAAATCGTCGTGGCCATGGGCGAAATGATCGAACGGCGCGACCTGGAAACGGTAGCGCCCTCCACACGTATGCAAACTGAAGGGACTGACGCATGAGTACGCTTAACGATGCAGGCCTGGCGCTGCTCGCGGAACAGCAACAGCGGGTACTGGACGCCCAGGACGGCGCGAGCTGGGGCGATATCGCGCACCTGCTGACGATCCAGATCAGCGGCGCACTCGACGTGCCACGCCTGCGGGCGGCTATCAACGGTTTGCGTCAGCGTCACACCGCGCTGGCCGCGCGTTTGGCGAACGCCCCCGGTTACCGTGGCCTGCGGCAGTTCTTTGATGCCGGTGCGGCGAATGACGCATTGACGGTGGATGAGGCCAGCAACACCGCGCAGGTCTTGGCGCTGTGGTGCCAGCGCCCGGTGAGCCTGGCGTCGGGGCTGTTTTTCGAGGGCCTGTTGCAGCGCATCGACATCCAGCAGTGGCAACTGACCCTGGGCCTGGCGGGTTTTGTCGGCGATCAGGCGAGCCTGGGGATCCTCTATCAAGACCTGTGCACAGCCTATGAGCAGGGCAGTTGCAGTGTGGACGAGGAACTGGGGCAGTTTGCCCAGTACCTGGAATGGCACGCAGAAGTGGTGCTGGACGAAGACGCGCACACTGCCAAAGCCTATTGGCAAGCCTACCTGCCGGGAGCGGGCGCGCTGGCACCGGACTTGCCGGGCCGCTACGCCAATACCGTGCAGGGCAACGCTGCAGGGCAGTCCTTGAGCAGCGACCTCGACCCGAGTGTGTTGGCGCGCCTGGGCTCGCTCGCCACCCAGCACGACACCCAAGTGACCACGCTCTTGCAAGCCGCGTGGTGGGTGCTGCTGGCGCGGATCAGCGGCCGCGAAGGGTTTGTCGCTGGCCTGCGGCATGACGCGCGCCAGGACTATGAGTTCTTCGCGCCGACCGTGGGCCTGCTGGAAAGAACCCTGGCGCTGAACCTCAACCTGGCGCCGACGGCCTCGTTCAGCAGCGTTTTGGCGCAGCTGGCGGGCGTGCTGGACAGTCATGGCACCTGGCAGGAATATGCGCCGCTCGACGCGGGCCTGCCGCTGACCCACGGCTTTGGCGTGCGCCAGCAACCGGTCGCGCGCACGCAGGGCACCAGCGCCTGGCGCTGCGCCTACCGTGCTGATAGTCGGCCGCTGTTCGAACTGGCGTTGACCGTCAGTGTGGAGGAGGGCGGTGCCGTCTGCGGCCTGTCGTTGGACTATGCCGCGGCCGTGTACAGCCAGGCCGCGATGCAGACGCTGCTGGCACAGTATCAAGTGCTGCTGGCCAGTTTGCTGGCGCAGCCGGACGCAGCCATCGCCACCCTGAGTCTCTTGGGTGAGGCGGAACGCCAACGCCTATTGGCCTTAAACCCAGCGCCACAAGTGCTGGAAGAGCGGGTGCTGTTGCCCGAGCATATTCGCAACTGGGCCGAAATCACCCCGGATGCAGTGGCGCTGGTCGCGGGCGATCAAGCATTGACCTATGCCGAGCTGGAGGGCGGGGTGCGTCAACTGGCCAGTCGCCTGTGCGAGCATGGCGTGACCGCGGGGAGCATCGTCGCCCTGGCCTTGCCGCGCGGTGTCGCGCAGGTGCAGACCATTCTCGCCGCCTGGCGCACAGGTGCCGCCTACCTGCCCCTGGACCCGAGCTGGCCGGCGGCGCGCCAGGCCCAACTGGTGGAACAGGCTGGCGCGCAACTGCTCGTCACCCAGGGCACGGCGCTGGCTGGTTTGGGCTGCGCAGTGCTGGACCTCGATCAACCGCCGCAGCAGCCATTGCCGGAAGGGCCCAGCGCCAACCTGCAAGGCCACGACGCGGCTTACGTGCTGTTTACTTCCGGCACCACCGGTGTGCCCAAGGGCGTGGTGGTGGAGCATCGGCAATTGCTCAACTATGTCGCGGGTGTCAGCAGTGAACTGGACCTGGCTGCCTGCCGGCACTTCGCCCAGGGCTCCACGGTCGCCGCAGACTTGGGCAATACCAGCCTGTTTGGCGCGCTGTACAACGGTGCCACCTTGCATATCGCTGATGAAGCCACGATGCAGGACCCGCAGGCCTTTGCAGCATTCATCCAGACCCAGGGCATCGACTGCCTGAAGATCGTCCCGTCCCATCTCGCCGCCTTGCTCGAGGCGCCGCAGCCGCAAGTGCCTGCCACCCTGATCCTGGGCGGCGAAGCAATCGGCCAGGGGTTGGTGGAGCGCATCTTCAACCTGCGCCCCGATTGCCGCCTGTTCAACCACTATGGCCCCAGCGAAACCACGGTCGGCGTCGCTGTGCATGCGATCCGCCCGCAGGACTTGCAGCAACTGGGCGTTCCCCTGACTCGGGTCCTGCCCAACAACCAGTTGTATATCCTCAGCGAGGACCAGCAACTGCTGGCCAGCGGTGAACTGGGTGAGCTGTATATCGGCGGGCAGCAATTGTGCCGTGGCTATCTCAACGACCCGGCGCAGACCGACGCAGCGTTTATCAACAGCCCGTTTGCCCCTGGCGAGCGCCTCTACCGCAGCGGCGACCTGGCCCGCTACCTGCCCCAGGGCGGTATCGTGCTGTATGGCCGGCGCGACCATCAGGTGAAAGTGCGTGGGTTCCGTATCGAACTGGCAGAGATCGAACAACACCTGCTGCGCGCCCCTGGAGTGAGCGAAGCCGTGGTGTTGCTGGCGCAGGATGAGCCGGTAGCCTTTGTACTGCCAAGCCAGGACGCGCCTGCCGAGTGGCTGCCAACCCTCAAGCAACACATGACCGAGCACTTGCCGGCGGTGATGGTGCCGCGTCAGTACCAAGTGGTGCAGCACATGCCCCGCCTGGGCAATGGCAAAGTCGACCGCCAGGCCTTGCAGCGCCTGGAACTGATCGAAGAGGACGACAGCTTCGTCGAACCCCTGGACGCCCTCGAGGCCCTGCTGGCCAGCCGCATGGCCCAGTTGCTGGGCCGCGAACGCCTGAGCCGCGACCGCGACTTCTTTGCCGCTGGCGGCCATTCGCTGCTGGTGATCAAGTTGGTGGCGGGGATTCGCAAACTGCTGCACTGCGAAGTCCACCCTGGCATCGTGTTCGACCACCCAAGCCCCGGGGCACTGGCCCAGGCCCTGCGTGCCCAGGAAGACAGTCCCGGCCAACTGGAGAAACTGGCCCAGGCACGTTTGCGCCTGGATGCATTGAGCCCAGAAGAGAAGGCCGCATTGCTGGAAAGGGCGCGCCAACAGGCGGCGGTGCAGAGCTAAGGCAGTGGCGGGCGCTGGCGGTCAATCAGCGCCCGCTAATTTTATGCTGTTGCGAACGATTCTCATAAATTGTAGTCTAGCGCCCCCTATGTGTGCCCTGCACACGGATGCTCATGGAGTGTGCGTTGGATCATCTGGATCGGTTGTTTCGCCTCTATCATCGCGAACTGCAGCAGATTGCCTACCGGCGCCTGGGTGACCGGGAAATGGCGGCAGACCTGATGCAGGACGCGTTCGTACGTTATGTCGGCCTCGACCGGCAGCAGCGCACCCATACCATCACCAATCCGCGGTTCTTCCTGATTCGCGTCATGCGCAACCTGATCATCGACCTGGGCCGCAGCCGTACGCGGCGTGGGCCTATGGATTCGCTGGAAGATGTGCAGCACGAGCTGCTCGACCCATGCCCGGGCCCTGCCGCACTGGTGGAGATGCGCCAGCAGTTGCAGCTGTTGCAACAGGCGTTGGGAGAATTGTCCGATAACAGTCGCCAGGCTTTGCTGCTCAACCGCCTCGACGGCTTGGGCCATGCGGCGATTGCCAAGCAACTCGGGGTGTCTCCCAGCATGGTCAGCAAATACATCATGAGCGCGGTGCTGCATTGCGCCCGGCGTCTTGGGATGACCGAGTGACGCGCGAGCCTGCCCCGGACAAACCTTCGCCGCTGCTCACCGAGCAAGCATTGCAATGGTTGGTCGACCTGCATTCGGGCACCGCCGAGGCACCTACCTGGGACGCCTACCTGCAGTGGTGCGAAACCTCGCCCGAACACCAGCGTGCCGCCCACGCGGCGGAACGCTTGTGGGAGAGCCTGGGCAGCGCACTGGAGCGTCCACCCGGCTCATCACGCCGCTTGCTGCAACTGGGGCTGGTCGTCGCATTGGGCCTGGCCGGCGGTTTGTCCTGGCAGGCAGAACACCAAGGCTGGATGGCGGACCAAGTGACAGGCCTGGGCGAGCACCGCCGCGTGACATTGGCCGATGGCTCGCACCTGGAGCTGGCGCCGCGCACCCGCGTGGATATCGACATGCAAGCGGGTCGCCGGGTGTTGCATTTATATAGCGGCGAGCTGTTCGTCCAGGTCGCCCCCGACACCCAGCGCCCATTCGAAGTACGCGCCGGCCGTGGCAGCCTGCGCGCGCTGGGCACCGGCTTCGACGTGCGGCGCGAGGGCGAGCAAGTGCGCATGGTCGTCACCGAACACACCGTGCGCGTGACATTGGACGGCGACCCGCAGACCACCGATGTGGAAGCCGGGCAGGCCGTGCAATACGGCCCGGACGGCCTCTCGCGCAGCCAACCGGTTGACGTCGCCACCGCTACCGCTTGGCGCCGCGACAAACTGGTCTTCAACCGCCAACCCCTGGGCGAGGTGCTGGAACAACTCGGCCGCTACCACCGTGGCGTAATCTGGGTTCGCGACAACAGCCTGCGCGACCTGCCCGTGACCGGCATCATCGCCACCGACGACACCGACGCCCAACTGAAACTGCTGCAACGCACGCTGCCACTGCGCGTGCGCCTGCTGCCATGGCTGACCGTGATCGAACGCGACGACTCACCGCGCCAGTAACCCCGGGCTTAAAAAATACGCTGGCTGCCGCTGTCGGGTTTCAGAAGGCTGACGTCTTTCCTGTTGAGATTGATTTTTATTTGGCTGATTTCAGCAGGGGGAGCGTTATGCAGCATCTGATCAGGCACACCGCCTTGAGCCTGGCACTTGCCACGGCCAGTGCCGTGGCAATGAGCCTGCCGGCACAGGCGGCGCAGCAGCAGAAGACCGACACCCGGACCTACGACATCGAAGCCGGCCAACTGGACCAGGTACTGACACGCTTTGCCGAGCAGTCCGGGTTGCGATTGATGGTCGTCAGCGAGTTGGTCGCTGGTCAGCAGTCGGACGGGCTCAAGGGTAATTATCCGGTGCAACAGGGGCTTGATCGGTTGCTACTGCGCAGCGGCTTGAGCGCCCGGGTCAGTGATGACGTGATCCTGATTGAAAAAACACCGGCGCAGGGAGGGGCGGTGGAGTTGGGGGCTACGACCATTCAGGGGCAGGGGATGGGGGAGATGACGGAGAATTCGGGATCGTATACCACTGGCCTCACCAGTATCGGCTCGAAGACTCCGACCAGCTTGCGACAGACGCCGCAGTCGGTGTCAGTGGTGACTGCGCAAGCGATTCAGGACAGCAGGGCGGTGGACCTGACTGACGCGTTGAAGCTGACGCCTGGGATTACCCTGAAAAAAACCAGTGTTCGCACCACCGATTTTTACTCTCGTGGCTTCATGATCCAGAACATCCAGATCGACGGCGCCGCCCCCATGGCCCTGGGTAACTCGGCGGGGAGCTTTTATTCCAATAAAAATTACGACCTGGTGGAGTTCGACCACGTAGAGGTTCTGCGCGGGGCCTCAGGGTTGTTCGGCGGCACGGGGGATCCGGGGGGCATGATCAATCTGGTACGCAAGCGTCCGTTGGATGCCTACCAGTTGAAGATCGACACTTCGGCAGGCTCCTGGGACAACTATCGTACGCAGTTCGATGTAACAGGCCCTATGGGCTTTGACGGTAAGTTGCGCGGCAGGTTGGTGGCGGCCTACAGCAACAATGGATCTTTCCAGGATTATATAAGCGACGAGAAGCCAACGGTGTATGGGGTATTGGAGGCGAACATCCAGCCAGAAACCCGCGTGACCTTTGGCGGTCGCTCCGAACGAATCCATGTTAATGGCTCCGGCATTGGCTTGCCGCGGTACATTACTGGCGATGACCTGGGTTTATCCAGGCGCACTAGTCTTACACAGGGCTGGGCCTATCAGGATGGTCGGTCCCAGGAGCTGTTTGCCAAGATCGACCATGAGTTCAACGATGACTGGAAAGTAAACGCGACCTACACGAGAACCCTGGAATCCGGGCTTTCGAAAAGTGCTTTTGCCAGCAATGGCCTCAATCCGATCACACTCAAAGGTACTAACTGGGGTGGTAACACAACCGCCTATCGCAGCGAACAGGGATCGGCAGATATCAACCTTGCCGGGAAGTTTGATGCGTTCGGTTTACGACATGAGTTTTTGCTCGGCATGGATCATCAGAAGATCACCAGTCGGTGGCGCGGCACCAGCCAAAGCGAAGGGGCCGGTGGTGACCTCGACGTATTTGATCCAGGCTCCACACCTTGGCCTCAGCCACCAACCCGCAAGGATTTTTTCCGTGATTACAGTCCCAATGACCAAGTTCAGTATGGGTTGTATTCCACCTTGCGTTTGCAACTTGCCGAACCTCTGCACCTGATTGTCGGTGCCCGTGTCCAACGTGTTAAGTACAGCCAGACGTACATGGCGGATTGGGATGGGGGTGGGTTCAAGACGGAGTCCGATGTGTCGTCGCGTGAGCCTACCAAGCTCACACCCTATGGCGGCCTGGTCTATGACCTGAATGATGAGTGGTCGACCTACGCAAGTTATTCCGAGCAGTACAGGCCTCAGCAGCTGAAATTACAGGGCCCGCCACCTGGCACCCCACTTGAGGCAATGAAAGGCCGTGCCTATGAGACCGGGTTGAAGGGCGAACTGTTTGGTGGGGCGGTGAATACCAATTTCTCGATTTACTACACCGAGCGGGAAAACGAAGCGGTAGGCGACTCCCGTTATCCATCGACCGAAGTGCAGTTCGGTGGCAACTGCTGTTATCTGGCAGAGGGCAAAGTCATCAGTAAGGGCGTCGACATGGAGGTGTCGGGTGAAGTAATGCCTGACTGGATGCTGATCGCTGGCTACACCTATAACAACAACCAGAACCGCAAGGACAATGCTGCGTTCAGCACTATCACCCCCAAGCACATGGTCAAGTTCTGGTCCACTTATCGCCTGCCAGGTGCTTTCAATGATGTGAAGCTGGGAGGTGGGGTCAATCTGCAAAGCGCCACTTACGTCAGTGGCTCTGCTGGTGTCTTGGATAAAATGGGGAACCCGGTCAAGGATGCCGACGGTGAAAATCTGTCCATTCCCTTTGATTACAAACAATCGGGCTACGCCGTCTGGAACGCCATGGCTGAGTATCGCCTGGACGAGAACTGGACGCTGGTCTACAACCTCAACAACGTATTCGACAAAACCTATTACACGGCTGTTGGGTCTTCCTACTCTGGTAACTGGTACGGCGACCCTCGTAACCACATGCTGACCTTGCGGGGGACCTTCTGGTAAACAAGGTTTGAAATGAAACAGGGACATCGTGAGATGTCCTTTTTTGTTTCTGTTACAAAGTGATTGGGAATCCTTCTAAATTATTTTTATCCCGAACGTTCATTAATGGCTCGATACCGATTCAAGTCAAAACCGTCCCTCTGCAACAGGGAGTGGGGTCCGGACGGTTTAGCTAAATTCAGGTCATTCCGCCTCAAGAGTGGAAGGCCTTCGACATTAATGACATATCTGGGGCTAAACCAAACAATGAAACGCGAGAGAAAAAGGTTCAGGCAAAAACTCTTTAACACCCCCCTGGCGTCCTGCCGCAGTTGCGTGTCGGTGGCGGTCCTGGGGTTGGCCCTCAGTGTCTGCGGCGGGGCTTTCGCCCAGCCCATGCAGGTGAACGTGCCAGCCCAGTCCCTGGACAAGGCCCTGACCGAGCTGGGCAAGCAGACCGGCCTGCAAGTGCTTTTCGGGCCGGATATGGTTGCTGGCAAGAAGTCCACCGCTGTCAATGGCAGCCTGGAGCCCGCAGTTGCTCTTGAAGCGCTGCTCAAAGGAGCAGGCCTGAGTTTCCGGATCGAAAACAATACGGTCATCCTCAGCCCTGAAAGTGGCGCAAGCACAACGCTGGAGTTGGGTACCACCACCATCCAGGGCCAGGGGATGGGGGAAATGACGGAAAACTCCGGCTCCTACACCACCGGCCTTGTCAGCGCCGGTTCAAAAACGCCTACCAGCCTGAGGGACACACCGCAGTCGGTGTCTGTCATCACCCAACAGGTCCTGCAAGACCGGCGCATTGTTGATCTGTCCGATGCCATGCGGCGCGCGCCAGGCATCACCGTTAAAAATGCTAACTATCGGATGCCGCAGTTCATCTCCCGTGGATTTCGTATCGACAATATCCAGATTGACGGTGCTTCACCGATGGATATTGGCTCTGGAATCGGTACGTTTTATGGCAACCAAACCTATGACATGGCCGAGTTCGACCATATCGAAGTCTTGAAGGGCTCATCCGGGCTGTTTGGCGGCACGGGTGATCCGGGCGGCATCATCAACGTAGTGCGTAAGCGTCCACTGGATTACTTCCAGCTCAAGTTCAACACCTCGGCAGGATCCTGGGATAACTACCGTACTGAAGTCGATGTGACAGGGCCGATGGCCTTTGACGGCAAGCTGCGAGGACGGGTAGTGGTCGCCAATTCCGACCGACAGTACTTCATGGACAACCGTAGCACCGAGAAGCCTTTTATCTATGGTGTGCTGGAGGCCGATGTGACGGACACGGCTCGAGTCACAGTCGGTGGGCGTTATGAGAAAACCCATGAAAATGGCACGGGTGACGGTCTTCCTCGGTTCAGTACTGGACAGGATCTAAAATTAAAACGCAGTAGCTGGTATACGCCCAACTGGGCTTATGCAGACGTCAGTACTCATGAGTTGTTCGCCAAGTATGATCAGGACTTGACGGAAGACTGGAAACTCAATGTTTCCTTCACCAATAGCTTCAATAAGTCCACCACCAAAGGTGCGTTTCTCACGGGCTCTCCCGACCCAATTACTCTTGAAGGTGCAACCTGGGGAGGGAGTTACGTTAAAACCCGGAGTGAGCAGTCTCTGTTCGACGCTAACGTGTCCGGGAAATTTACGGCATTCAATCGCGAGCACGAGCTGCTGATTGGGGCCGATGCGCAGAAGGTAACCAGTCGTTGGCAGGGAACGTGGGGCATGGCTGGGTTCTATCCGATTGATGTTTACAACCCGGAACTCACTCCTTTACCCCCTTCCAGCATAGGCAATTCAAATGATTTTACGCGTGACTACAGCCCAAATACCCGCAAGCAATATGGACTGTATTCGACATTGCGCCTGCAGTTAACCGATCCGCTGAAGCTAATCGTCGGGGCCAGGGCGCAGCGTTACAAGTTTGAACAGACGTACACAGCCGTAAATGACGATGGTGCATGGGCTGTTGAATCCCGAACCAATCATCGCGAGCCAACCAAGTTGGTGCCTTTTGGTGGTCTGGTCTACGCCCTCAACGATGAATGGTCGGCATACGCTAGTTACTCAGAAATATTCAAACCCCAAGCCCAGAAACTACAAGGCCCAGTGACTTCCGGCGTAGCGCTGGAGCCCATGGTTGGCAAAACCTACGAGACCGGCATAAAGGGTGAACTCTACGGTGGGGCTTTGAACCTTTCGGCCGCGGTGTTCTACACCAAGCGGGAGAAAGAAGCGATTGAGGATCCTCGGTACCCGCGGCAGTCGGCTCTATATGGCGGTAGTTGCTGCTATCTGGCCCAGGGCGAGATCACAAGTAAGGGGATTGAACTTGAGGCCAGCGGCGAGATAACGCCAGGTTGGATGGTGTTGGGTGGCTATACTTTGAACCTTATAGATAACGGCACCAAAGATACCTTCCTTACCACGGTGACGCCCAAGCATCTGGCAAAGTTGTGGACTATGTACACGCTGCCTGACCGCCTCTCGGATTGGAAAATCGGCGGTGGGGTCAATGTGCAGAGCGCCAGTTATGCCAGCGGTATAGCTTACCGGGTCAAAAAAGAAGATGGTTACTACGACAGCTACGATAAGACACCGTATGACTTCGCCCAAGGCGGTTACGCCGTATGGGACGCTATGGTCGAATACAAGGTCGACGAAAACTGGACGGTTGCCCTCAATGCAAACAATCTGTTTGACCGTAAGTACTTCGAGACTCTGACAACTTCCGAGTACGGTAATTATTACGGCGAACCTCGTAACTATATGCTGACTGTACGCGGTACGTTTTAGGTTTATCTCGGTAGCCGCATAAAAAAACCACCTCAGTCGAGGTGGTTTTTTTGTACCTGCTCAACCGGGACTATTGCTGCGCCAACCAGCGGTCTACCGCGCTGTAAATACCCGCAATATCCCCAGTAATTCCGGACATGCGCAGGAAATCGTGGGTCAGACCAATGTGCGTAAGCAAGGTCACTGGGGTACCTGTTTTCTGCAAGAGCTCGGCGTACTCCAAGCCTTCGTCATACAGCGGATCGTACTCGGCCAGGCTGATATAGGCCGGCGCCAAGGCGCTCAACCCTTGAGCGAGCAATGGCGAGGTACGCCAGTCGCCGCGTTGCACGGTGTCCGGTGTGTAGTGCCGGTAAAACCATTGCAGCGTCTCGCTCTCCAGTAGATAACCCTCGGCATACCGTTGGTGGGAGGGGCGGGTACGTTGGGTGTCGGTGACCGGATAGAACAATAACTGGGCCTGTGGTTTAAGCACCATCTCCTCGGGCGACTGTACGGCGCTAATGGCCAGTACTGTTGCCAGAGTTGCGCCAGCACTGTCGCCGGCGACGGTCACCTGGCGCGAGTCCAACTGCAATTCTGCGCCATGGCCGGCAAGCCAGTTGGCGCTGTCTACTGCATCATGCACCGCCGTGGGGAACGGATATTCCGGGGCTAGGCGATACGCCGGGGCCAGGACCGCATGACGGCCGTTGGCGGCCAGGCGTCGGCAGATCGAGTCATGGGAATCGAGACTGCCAACCACATAGCCACCGCCATGAAAATACAGGATCACCGGTAGCGTGCTTTGCTCTGTACCGGCCTTGCGGTAGAGGCGGGCCGTCAGTTGTTGGCCATCGCGCGTCGGTATCTGTAACGCACTCACGTTGATGGCGCCGGGCGGGCTGGGATCAAGAATCTGTGACGTCAGGTCGAACTCGGCACGCGCGGCTTGCGGTGTGAGTTGGTGCATCGGCTGACTTTTGCCGCTCAGGCGGCCCATCTCGGCCAGTTCCAGAAAACCTTCGAGGTCGGGGTCCAGAGGCATTGCGTGTTCCTTATAAGGGGTTGCCAAACAAAAGCGCCCCGGGCGACAGACCCGGGGCGCTGGCAGAATTAACCGGTAACTGCTTCACGCTGCGACAATTGCTTGAGCAGGCTGTGCAGCAGTTGGTTGTTGTTGAGCATCTGGTAATGCCCGGCGACGATCCGTTCGTCCAGTGCGCTGCCCGCCACCGGGTTGGCGAAGTCGGTCGTATTGACGTCGCAGGCCCACCAGCAAGAGGCCGATGCGCGTGTCTGGGGCAACGCTTTGAGGTTCAGGGATAGGGCCTTGAGCTTCATCGCAACCCTAAACGTCTGGGCCAACTCCTCGACACCGATATCGCCGAACGCCGAGGTGCCTTTGATTTGCTTGCGGACCTGCGCGATCAGTTGCTCAAGCGTTGTCTGAGGGCACTCGGCTGGCAGCGTCAACAGCGGCAGTTGCCCAGCGGGCTGGGTGAAGATCACCGCGAGAAAACCGCGCAAATCATCGCCCCAATCCAAGTCGGGGGCGGTAGGGGTAGCAGAAGGGATGAAGCTGTCGATCAACCCTAGGAACTCCACTTCCTGGCCCTGCTTTTCAAGCTCCTGGGCCACCAACACCGCGAGAGTGCCCCCCAGGGACCAGCCGACCAATTGATATGGCCCCAGGGCCTGTTTCTGGCGGATGTATTGGGCGTAGTCGATGGCCATCGACGCGAGCGATTCGTCCTGCCAGTCACGGTCGAGCAGCATGCGGCATTGCAAGCCATACACGCTGCGCTGGCCTTCCAGGCGGCGGGCGAGAGGGTTGTAATCGAACACTGTGCCAAAGCCGGCATGCAGGCAGAACAAGGGCTGGGCGTGAGGTACGCGACTGTTGAGCAGCAGTAACGGATCCAGATCGGTTGCCGGGGCGAAGCCCGACAGTTCAGCAATGGTGGGTTTACCGATCATGTCCCGCAGTTTCAATTCCAACCCTAAATCAGGCTGGTTGCGGACTTTGGACAGCACTTTGAGGATGCGCAGCGAATCGCCGCCCAACTCGAAGAAGTTGTCGGTCACCCCCACGCTTTCCAGCTCCAACACCTGTTGCCAAATAGTCGCCAGGGCCTGCTCCACGGCGTTGCGCGGGGCTACGAACTCACGACCCTTGAAGTCGGGATCGGGCAGTGCCTTGCGGTCGACCTTACCGTTGGGATTGAGTGGCAATGCGGCCAGGCGAATGATCTGCGCGGGCACCATGTAGTCCGGCAAATCAGCCTGGAGTACACCCCGCAGGCGCTCTGCAGGTGCCTCATCGGCCGGCGTCACGACGTAGCCGATCAGCTGTTTGCTAACCCCCGCATCGCGGGCGACAACCACAGCATCCTGCACGCCAGGAATATGTCGCAGCCTGGACTCGATTTCGCCGAGCTCGATGCGAAAGCCACGGATTTTTACCTGGTTGTCCAGGCGTCCCAGATAGTCAATCATGCCGTCAGGCCGCTGACGGACCAGATCGCCGGTTCGATACAAACGCGTGCCATCTGCAGCGAATGGATCAACGACAAACCGTTCGCTCGTCAACCCCGGACGCTGATGGTAACCCCGGGCCACGCCTTCACCGCCGATGTACAACTCACCCGCCACACCTTCAGGCAACGGATTGAGGTGCTCGTCGAGCACATACAGCGTGCGCTCCCCAACCCGTGTACCAATCGGTGCATACACCGCGCCGCAGGTTCCACTGGCGGCGACTTTCCATAGTAGCGGTGTTACCACTGTTTCGGTTGGGCCATAGCCATTGGTCAGGTACTCAGGCTTGAGTGCCTGCTTGACCAGCTCAAAGTTGGCGTCGGCCACCGCATCCCCGCCAAAGCAGTAGATGCGCACCGCTGGTGGCGCCTTGCCGCAATCCCGGGCGTACTCTGCCAGTTGTTGCAGGTAGGCCGGCGGAAAACAGGCGATGCTGATCTGGTGGGCGTGCAAGGCTTGCCAGGTTTCTTCGGGTGTCCACAAGCGATTCTCGCGCACTACCAATTGTCCCGCGTGGGACAGGGTACTCAACCAGCGCTCCTGGGCTCCATCGAAGGCAAACGACATGAACAGAAGTTCGCGGGTACTGCTATCCATTTCATAGCGTTGACCAATGGCCTGACAGTGCATGCGAATCTGCCCATGACTGACCGCCACCCCCTTGGGTTTACCGGTGGAGCCTGAGGTATAGATCAGGTAAGCGACGTTGTCCGCGTCCACTAGCGTTGCCGGGCAGTTGTCGGGCAAGGCCACCAGGAACACGGTGTCAATTTCGATCAAGGCGGGCGTCCACGGCTGGTCGAAACGCTCGCGCAACGAGCTTTGGGTCAGCAGTACCGTCGTGCCCGAGTCTTCGACGATCCACTTCACCCGGTCTTGCGGGTAGTCGATGTCCAGCGGAACATAAGCACCGCCGGTCTTCATCACCGCATAGAAGGCGACGACCACGTCCACCGAGCGTTCCAGGGCGATACCAACGAAGGTCTCAGGCCCCACCCCTTGAGCGATCAGGTGATGGGCCAGGCGGTTGGCACGCTGCTCCAGTTGACCGTAGGTCAGCTGGTGGTGCTCACAGATGACCGCGACTGCATCGGGATTGGTGGCTGCATGGCTGCGAATTTGTGTCGCGAGCAAGGGTAGGGCGCAGGCCTCGGCACTTAGCTGATTGCCTTGTTCCAAGGCGTGTTGCTCATCGGCGTCGAGCGTCGACAGGCTGCCCAGAGTGGCTCTCGGATTGTCGAGCATGGCCAGCAACAGGGTTTCGAAGCTTCGGCGTAGTTGCGCAGTCGCCTGCGCAGTGAAGCGATTACGAAGATACATGAACTCGACGGTCAGCCGATTACTCAGGTTGACCGCCAGGTCCATGGCGAAGTTAGTCACGCCCTGGGTCCTGGTTTCACCGAACGTCAGTTGGTCCTGCTGGGCCTCATGGAGGCGCTCATCCACTGGGTAGTTTTCAAACACGATGATGCTGTCAAACAGCGCTTGGCCGCCTTGTCCCGACCAGCGTTGTACATCGGCCAGTGATGCATGTTCGTGATCACGAACTTCCACATTGTAGGTTTGCAGTTCAAGCAACCAATCGGCCACGGTCTGCTGTGGTTGTGGGGTCTGAATGATCGGCAAGGTGTTGATAAACAACCCCAGTATTTCATCAGATGCCTCAAGGCTGGGGGGGCGTCCGGCGACGGTACCGCCAAAACACACACTGTCCTGTCCCGTGTAGCGTTGTAGCAACAGCAGCCAGGAGGCCTGGATAAAGGTGTTGGGCGTCACGCGCAGCTGTTGTGCCTGAACTCGTAGACGCTGGGTTTGTTGCACGTCCCAGTTGAGGTAAAGCGCTTCGTGCCCTTGGCTATTGGGATCAGGCTGTGGTGATAGGCTTTTGGCGAGAACGGTTGGCCCGTCCAGCCCTTGCAACTTGGATTTCCAGAAAGCTTCCAGAGATGTCTGTGACTGGGCTTGCAGCCAAGCGATGTAGTCGCGGTACTTGCCACGTTTGGGGGCCGGGACCTTACCGTTGTAGACCTCGAATACTTCGGCGAGCAGGCGCGAGCTGCTCCAACCGTCTAGCAGAATGTGGTGGTGGGTCCAGACCAGATACAACTGCTCGGCCGGCAGTTTGACCAGGGTCAGGCGCATCAGCGGTGCCGTAAGCAGGTCGAAGCCCGCGCGGTTGTCGGCTTCGACCAGGTCTTGCAGGTCTTGCGCATAGTCCTCACGGTTCTGCCAATCCAGAATGTGTAGGGGCAAGGCAGCTTTTTTGAACACCAGTTGCAGCGGTTCAACCAGGTGGCTGGCGGTCCAGAAGCCGGTACGCAGGATTTCATGGCGTTCGACGACCGCCTTCCAGGCGTTGGTAAAGCGCACGATATCCAGGCCGCTGACCGGCACGGCAGTCTGATTGATGTAAGCCGCAGCCTCCGACGCTTCCAGGGTGTGGAACATCATTCCTTGTTGCATCGGTGATAGTGGATAGATGTCCTCGATCTGCCGGACCGGGAGGCTCAGTGTGTCCAGTTGTGCCTGGCTCAACCCGGCCAATGGGAAGTCGGAGGGTGTTGCACCTTGGTGGTGGGGTTCGCAGCAATAGGCGATCAACTGTTCGAGTGCCTGCAGGCAGCTGTCTGCGAGGTTCTGGATGACGTCAACAGGGAAGACTTCATGGCTGAAGGTCCAGCCCATAAACAACTGGTTGTCATAGACCTGGCTGTTGATGGTCAGCCAGTTACCCAAAGGAGCTTCGCGGTTTTTTTCGGCGCCGCGCTCCTCGTCGCTAGGCGCAAACAGCGCTCCTTCGACACTGTCGAAACTGCCGTCGAACTGGCCCAGGTAGTTGAAGGTAATGCGCGGCACGGCCAATGCGTCCAGGCGCTCCCGAGTCTGAGCATCCCCCAGGTAGCGTAGAACGCCAAACCCAATGCCTTTTTCAGGAACCGCCCGCAGTTGCTCCTTGACCTGTTTGATGGCTTCGCCCAAATCCTGGTGGGCGGTCAACTTGACCGGATACAGGCTGGTGAACCAGCCGACAGTGCGAGTC
>NZ_MIFU01000116.1:0-18321 GCF_001855215.1 Pseudomonas sp. 06C 126
TGGGTGCCCTGCGGCTTGTCCAGCAGCTCAATGCACAAAAACTGTGGCGAGCGGGCTTGCCCCGCGCTGGGCTGCGCAGCAGCCCTAAAACCCAGCGCTGCGGTGTATCTGTCATACCGCATTTGACCTACTGGGGCTGCTTTGCAGCCCAGCGCGGGGCAAGCCCGCTCGCCACGGCGGCCCTATGCGACCACATAGCCAGGGTTTTATCGCTCGAACGACAGAAACCAACGCTCAGCCAACGCCTTGCCAATCAACCCGCGGTGTATGTCTACCACCGCCTGGGTTCCCTGCGCTTTGTCTAGCAGGGTGTAGTAGTTTTGCCGGCGTTGCTCGCGGGTTTTCAAGTGCGCGGTGCTGTACTCGGTCTTGGGGGTAGTCGCGGCGGGGTAGTGAAAGTGCGCGTACCACACCGGGTAACCTGCATTGTCGTTGATCGCGTATTCCTGGATGAAGTCCCGTCGCTCACCGCTCAATTGAAGACGCTCGCCCAGTTTCGCCACGCTGACCTGGCCTTGCGTGATCAGGTACTCCAGGTTGCCGTGGTTCGGCGGCAGTTCCAGGCACAATTGGCGGCGCAGTGCCTGGCCCCGGGTGCTCAAGCGCGCTGAGGCCAGGTGCAGATCGCTGGCCAGCTTCTGGTCGGCGGCGATGCGCGCGCTTTCGGCCTGGGCCTGGATCGCCCGGTCCAGCTCGCTGGCCAGTTTGTCGTAGCGTGAAGCCTCGTACTGCAGCACCTCTTCCACCTCTTGCGGATGCCGGGAGATTTTCCGGTAGTCCTCGGCCCGGCGCAGGTGGTCGTCCAGCATTGCCAGCAACTTGCGCGCCTCGCCCTTGACGACGCTGACGGCACGGGTGGTAAGGGCCGGCGCCGGCGGTGGGGCTTCGATAAATTCGACCCATTCGTCGCCACGCTGCGAGTACATGCCCAGCAACTGGTTGCTGACCTCGTCTCGTACCTCCACCACTTCCAGGCTGCCGACGGAGCTGACCTGGCCGATAAACGTGCCTTTTCTCTGGGTTTTTATGACCCGTTTCAGCGGCCTTCCGGCGCTGACGGGGGGACGCTTGGGTGGGCGCCTTGCAGGTTGCGCAATGGGTTTGACTTCGTTGGCCAGGCGCTGGGCGGCGTTCTGGTAAAGCGCCTCGATCACCCCGATGAGCTTGCCGGTGTACATCGGGTCGAGCACTTCGGCATCGACAATGTTCAACCCCCGCAGGCCGTCCAATGCACTGCCGTAGTGCTCCATCAGGCTCTCCAGCACACTCAGGCGATCGCCCGCTGAAAGCTCCAGGCTGTTGAGCTCACCGTGGGTGCGTACATGTTGCTGCAAGGGCGAGACGATACTGTCCAGGGCGTTGAACAACGGGTGGGCAAAGTCCTTGACGATCATGCGCTTCAAACCACGGATCTGCAGGTCCTTGACGGCCAGGGCGGTGATTTCGTTCGGCCGGCCCTCGGTCAGGCGCTCGTACACGGCAGCGCCACTGGTGCCCAGGCCGAATAATTGCTCCAGCAAACGCTCCTGCAGTTCGAGCCAATGGATGGTGCGCTCGTTGATCTCCAGCAAGTGCACGAGGAACTGCTGATAGCCCGCTTGATCGCGCAGCACTGCCAGCGACAACGCGGGGCCCTCGATGCCAAAACGCTGATAGGTGCGGTACAGCGCCAGCCGATCCTTTTCCGCGATGATCACGTGTTTACGGCTATTTTTGATGGTGTTTTCCAGGAGCGCCAGGGTGTCTTTGAGCGGTGGCGAGATGCGCAGTTCCTCCCGTTCCTTGAGGCTATCGAGGATCTGTTGGTACTCGGTGGTTTCCTCGTTGAGCGTGGTGTCGAAATGGCGGCGGGCATTGGCCAATTGCACCTCGTTGGGCCGGGGCAGTTGTTCCAGGTTCAGCATGGTCTGCTGCGCCTGGTCCGTGGCGGCGATCAAGGCCCGTTGGCGCAACTGCATGCGCTGATAAGCAGCGGTCAGCGCCTCGATGCGCTGCGCCTTGCGCTGGCGTTCGGCAGCGATGCGTTTGGGCGGCATGCCGCCGCGCAGGCGCAACCGCGTATCGACTGTCCAGGCCCCACGTTCATCGACCCACAGATAAGGGCCGCGCCGCGTGCTGTCGGCAGCATCGACAAGCACCACGCTGGCGTCATCCTCCAGGCTGACCCGATACAGGTCGCCATTGACCACGGCGTACCAGCGGTCTTCGACCGTATACAAGCCTTTGTATGGCCCGCTCGATTGCGGCGCCGGCAGTTTGGGAGGCGCGTCAACTTTGAAGGCCTGCAGGCGTGACAGCTGGTTGGGGGTGAGGCGATGACGGGCCTGGGTGAAGCTGAAATCCAGCGCTGCGTTGTCGCCGCGTGCCATTTCCCCCGGCAGTCCTACCGTGCCCTGGCGCACCTGCGCTGCAGGCGGCACGGGCCATACGTCACTTTCACGGCGCCGCAGCGATGTGCTCAGGGCTTGCTGCCTGAGCGTCGGATCGAGGCTTGACCAAGCCTTTGCCGGCGCAAAGTCCAGCAGCAACATCGCGACGTTGAGCAACAGATCGATCGTTGCCTGCTCCTTGGCGCTGGTGTCGTCGCTGACGATGGTCTGGATGGCCTGGGTGAAGCTGGCAGTCATCGTCAACAACCAACCCACGAGCATCGCCGGGCCGCGCAAGCCTTGCAGCAGGCTGCCGAACAACAGGCTGGCGCCCTCCATCAACACTTGCCAACGGCTCTCACGGTTGGAGGTCGATTCACGTTCGGCCTGGTCGACCAGGGCGCGGCTATGCTCGCTGAACAGGTACTGCATCAGCCGCCCGGTCACCAGGCACTGTTGCAACTCGTCATTGATCCCATCGCTGCCCAGGGTTGCCGGCGGTGGCGTGCGTACCGGAGCGAACTCGCTGCCCAGGCCAAACCGCAGATAGTGGGGCTCGCGGAACCCTCCGTGATCGTAGATCGGTCGCGCACTGTCCGACAGCCACGTCAGCACGCTGGCCTGCAATGCGCCGGGCTGCGCCATGGCCTCGAACAGCGCCGCGCGGCTGGGGTATTGCTGCAAGGACGTGGCGTAGAGCGGCCGGTACAGCAACAGCGGGCCTGGGGAAATGTCCTGGTATTCGATCAGGTACATGTTCTCGACTTTGTCTGCTGCCGCATTGGGACTGCGCAGCAGGGCCAGGTGCCGGATCACCACGGGGCGCTGGTGGACGTGCTGGTTGCTGGGGTCGGGCTGCATCAGCGCGGCGACCATGCGTGCGCCTTCTGCGCTGATGCCGAGCTCGTGCTTGAGGCTCAGCTCCAGGGCCAGCAGCGGCAATTGCAGCACCTGTTGCTCGCTGAACAGCCGTTCGCGCCGCAGCGCCTCGGGGCTGTCGCTCAGCAGTGCGTCCTTGAGCAGCAGGGGATAGTGCTTGCCAATGTCGACCCGCTCGATCAGGCCATCACTGCCCATCACCGCATCGGTGGTCAGCCAGGCCGGCAGGGTGTGTGCCAGGCGATGAGTGAGCGCCACCTGGCCGCTGGGGCGTGCGGCGAGGTTGCGGATCGCCAGGTCCGTGAGGCTGATGGGCAGCCGTTCGACAATGCCGGCCCCACCGGGATAGCCCGCGGCGACGGTAAAGGTCAGCATCACCTCATCGGGGTGGGGCAGGGTGGTCAAGGGGGCCTGCGCCTGGGCGGCCAGTCGCTGTAACTCACGCTGCAAGGCGTTGACCGTATAGGTGCGCAGGTCGTCGATGCCGCTCAGGTAAGTTTCATCGCCGGCGCGCTGCCGCGCGCTGGCCAGCTCCAGGCTTAATTGCCTATAGCGGTAACGCTCCGAGGGCGTGGCGTGGCGCAAAGGATCCGGTACGTGCGCGCGCAGGCTGTCCAGGTGGGCGTAGGGGGTTTGGTCGGCATCAAGGAAGTAGAGCGCCGGCTCCGTGAGTTCGGTGTACAGGGTTTGCAGGCTGCGCCAGTCCTTGCCCAGGGGCAGCTTGAGGGCGGCGAGGTGTTCCAGTTGTTGATTGAGCAGCAGGCTGGCCTGATGCTCGAAGATCGAACCCTGCGGCTCGTAGCGGTGGGTGGTGAGGGTCTGCGCCACAAAGCGTGCATCCAGGCGCTGGCTCCAGGCGGTATTGAACTCGCCCATGGAGGCAAAGCACTCGACATGCCCGTTGGGCGCACACAGCAGCACCGGGGCCCGGCCATTGATGGGGCGCGTCAGGAGCAGATACTCCGACAACAGGCGGGTGGTTTGCCCGTTGTGTTCCACCACCGTCTCCAGGCTGTAGGCAATCACCGCCTGCTCACCGTGGCGGGCGATGCGCTGGGCGCGTTCGGGAAAGCTCACGAGCTGGTCGAGGGTTTGCCGCGAGGCCGCGTCCAGTCCCGACTGCTTCAGGCCGCTGGTGCGCAGGGTGTTCATCAGCCAGTCGCCGAGCCAGCGCCAGCGGGTGACGCCACTGGGGCCACTGGCATTCCAGTCATCGACCAGCGCGTCTTGCAAGGCGATGGGCAGCAGGGCGGGCAGCTCGCGGATCAGCCCTTCGATCACCTGCATGTCGATGTTCTGATTGAGTTCGGGCAGCTTCAAGCGCTTGGGTGGCGTCTGCGAGAGGTAAGGCAACAGCCCGTGACGTTCGCTGAAGTCCAGGTCCGCGCCACCGCCCAAATAGTCCTGAACCACGCTCATCAGTGGCTTGAACCGCCAACTGCGGCTGGGTTGTGGCTCGGCAAGTTGGATTTGCTGCAGATCAAAGACCAGGTTGGGGTAACGCTCGCTGAGGTTGCGCTGCAACAGTGCCTGGACGGTGGTGGCGAGCGGCTGACGGCTGGCAAATTGCTGGCTGACCGCCTGGGCGGCCAGGGAAACAGGGGGCATGGCAGATTCCGTTCTGTGGGGTTGATAGAACCCAACAGTGGCGGTTGTCGTCGGGGCAGAGGTGGTAGCGGGCTACCCCAACCCCACGTGGAACGAGAAAGAACCCAGGGATTGGCCTATCATCTGTTTTTTTCCAACAGATGACTGATTGTGATGACTGCCGTTAACCTGCCGACTGCCCTTGAAACCTGCAACATGCTCGAAATCGATGGCCTGTATACCTTTGATTTCAAGCTGGAAGGGTGCTTGCACATTGAGTGCATGGATGGCCGGGACAAGAAGCGCTGGCGCTTTACTCCAGAACAGGTATTGGCCGCCGTCTTCGATGAAACCTTGCAAAGCTGGACCCTCACTAGCGACTCGGGCCAGCACCGCCTGGTGTGCATGAGTGGGATCAGTGGCAGCAACCACGACGAGGATGAAGACGATGCTGATGCGTAAATTCTGGCCTTTGCTGATGGCCGGCAGTGTGGGGGCGATGTCAGTCCAGGCCGCGCCGGCCCAGACCCACGAACTGCTGGTGGGCAGCTACACCGCAGGTGCCAGCGAAGGTATCTATCGGGTGCAGTTCGACAGCCGTACCGGGCACTTCGCCGGCCCTGCGGTGCTGGCCGCGAAGACGCAAAACCCGTCGTGGCTGACGGTGTCCAGCGACCGCAAGCGCCTGTTCGTGGTCAATGAAAACGGCCCCGGCCAGCAGGACACGGTCGGGCGCGTCAGCAGCTACCGCATCGACCCGGACAGCCGCCAGTTGCACCTTATCAATCAGGTGCAGAGCCTGGGCAACGAACCGACTCACTCCAGCCTGGCAGCCGATGGCCGGTTTCTGTTCGTGGCCAACTACAGCGTGCTGGAAGATCCGGGTGGCAGTCTGGCGATCCTGCCCGTAGATGCCGAGGGCAGGTTGGCGGCACCGGTGCAACTGAGTGCCCATCCCGCCAGTGGGGTCAACCCCGAGCGCCAGGCGTCCAACCATGTGCATTCAGTGGTGTCTTCGCCCGATGGCAAGTTTGTGTTTGCCAATGATCTGGGGGCCGACAAGACCTTTGTCTATCGCTATGACCCCAAGGCCAATCCCGAGCGCCCACTGGTGCCGGCGGCCGTGGTAGAGCTGCCGGCGGGCAGCGGTCCACGTCACCTGCTGTTCAGCGCCGACGGCAAGCACGCCTGGCTGACCATGGAGATGAGCGCGCAGATTGCCGTCTTCGACTATCAGGACGGCCAACTGACCCGAACCCAACTGGTGGACATGGCTGTCGGGCAACCGACGTCGGACAAGGCCGGCGCGGCGTTGCATGCCTCTGCTGACGGCAAGTTCCTGTATGTCAGCAACCGGGGCACGGCCAACACGTTGCTGGTCTACAGCATCGACCCGGCGACAGCCCAATTGAAGGAAATCCAGCGCCGCTCCGTGGAAGGCGATCACCCCCGTGAATTCAGCCTCGATCCAAGCGGCAGGTTCCTGTTGGTCGCCAACCAGAAAAGCAACCAGATCGTGGTAATCGAACGCGATACCCAGACCGGCCTGTTGGGTAAAACCGTGCAGAAACTGGCGATCGATGCGCCCAGCGACCTCAAGTTCCTGATGTGACAATCCGCCACAGGCTCCGTGGTTCGGGGCCTGTGGTGTTGTATTAATCGTGGTGATAACAGCTACTGTTTCAAAGCATTTCTGCGTTCAACCCCCTCGGCGTAAGTTGGGTTCCAAGGCCTCCACGGGCCACCTGACCAACCGAACACAAGGGTTACCGCCATGAACTTCAATCTCTTCTCCATCATCGCCGCTTCCGCCGTTTCCGCCACCGTTGCCTTGCCAGCCAGCGCCAGCGTGGAAATCAGCAGCAAAAAATCCAGCACCAGCGCCTACACCCAGAAATACCTGCAGCAAAGTGCCAACTTCTATGCGGCTCTGGACCACAAGATCCAGTCCTGAGTTGTGGCGAGGGGGCTTGTCCCCCGCTGGGCTGCGCAGCAGCCCCAGTAAGGACTGCCGAGTAGTATCAGGCACACCGAGGGGGCTGGTTTTGGGGCTGCTTTGCAGCCCAGCGGGGGACAAGCCCCCTCGCCACAAAAGGCCCCATCACCACAAAAAGCTCTCCTGACCACAGGCTCAGCCCTTGGCCATGACCCCGGTAAACAGTGCCGACGCCAAAAACCGCTCCAGCCACTGTTGCAAACGCGGATAAGGCGCGCCAGCAAACCACTCCCGATCCACATGGGCAAATTGCCGCACAAACGGTGCCAGCGCCACATCCGCCAGGCTCAGGTGATCGGCCAGCAAGTAGTCGCGCTGCGCCAGCAACGCCTCCAGCCTGCGCAAAAATACTTCGCCCTCGGCGCGATAGTGTTCCAGCGGCTGCTCTGGATAACGTTCGGCGTATTTATAGCGATTCAAGTGCACCTTGAAGACCAGGTCATTTTCTTCAATCAACCCTGCCATCAGCCCCTGCGCCGCGGGATCATCCTTGAGCAACCAGTCCTCGGGGTCGTTCTGCGCCAGCGCCCAGCGCATGATCGCCAGGCTCTCGTCGATCACCTGGCCGCCCACATTCAACACCGGCACCGTGCCCTTGGGTGAGAGCGCCAACATTTGGGCCGGCTTGGCCTTGAGGCTGACCTCGACAATCTCTACCGCCACCGCGCAATAGCGCAGCGCCATGCGTGCGCGCATGGCGTACGGGCAGCGGCGAAACGAATACAGCAGTGCCTCGCTCACTTCACCTCCAGGGTGCTCAAGCCATTGCCTTGGCGCTTGACCTGGATCTGCACGGGGATGCGCTCGTGCATTTCCTGCACGTGGGAGATCACCGCCACCTTGCGCCCCTGGGCCTGCAGGCCGTCCAGGGCGTCCATCGCCAGTTGCAAGGATTCGGGATCCAGGCTGCCGAAGCCTTCGTCGATAAACAACGACTCGATCTTCAAGGTGCTGGAGGCCATCGACGCCAACCCCAGCGCCAGGGCCAGGGAGACCAGGAACGTCTCGCCACCGGACAGCGAGTGCACCGAGCGCAGTTCATCGCCCATCTCCGTGTCCAGCACCAGCAGGCCCAGCATGCTGCCGCCGCGCTTGAGGCGGTAGCGGCGCACCAGTTGACGCAGTTGCACGTTGGCGTGGTGCACCAGCAGGTCGAGGTTGTAAGCCTGGGCAAACTTGCGGAACTTGTCGCCGGTGGCCGAACCGATCAGCGCATCGAGTCGGGCCCAGCGCTGCCACTCTTCATAGGCCTTGGCGGTGGTGAGCGCCAGTGTCTGGTTGGCGTCCTGGCGTCGCTGGTCTTCGGCTTGTTGGGCGCGCAGTTCGGCGCAGTGTTTTTCGCCGCTGTCCAATTGCTGGTTGAGATCGGCCAGGGCACTGTCCAGCTGTTCGGCGTCGAGGTTGCCATTGTGCAAGGCCTGGTGGTCCTTGAGGCGTTGCTCGCGTTCCTGCAGGAGGACCTTGGCCTGTTCGATGGCCTTTTCGCTGTGCTGCACCTGTTGGCGCAGCTGGTTGACGCCGGCCTCGTCGAAGGCCAACAGATGGGCCAGGCCTGTGTCGTCCAACTCCGGATGCTGGGCACGCCAGTCGCTGATACGCCCTTGCAGCGCCTGCAGTTCGGTGTCCAGGGCTTGCTGGCGTTCCTGGCGGGACTTGAGGTCGGCGGCCAGTTGGATCAGTTCGTTGCGGGTTTCCTGCAACTGTTGATTGGCCTGGGTCTCACTGTGGCGGGCCTGTTCCACGGCCTGCTCGAGTTGCTGCTGCCAGTGCTCGGCGCTGCTATGTGTGCCCAGCAGCGCGCTGAGTTTTTCCTGTGCGGCCTGCTGCTGGTGGGTCAGCTCGGTCAACTGCTGCTGCAGCACGGCCAACTGTTGCTGGCGATGTTGCTGGCGGTCCTGTTCTTTTTCGATGGCTTGCTGGCGTTGTTGTTGCTCGGCCAGTTCATCCTTCTGGTAGCCAAGCTGCTCCAGGCGCTGGCTGATCTGCTGGTCCAGCAGCATGAACGTTGCCGCTGGCTCCGTGCGCAGGCCGGCCAGGGTCTCGGCCGGTAGCAGGCTGGCGAAGGCATTGAGTTCTTCGTCCAGGCGTTCGCGGTCGCTGGCCAGTTCCCGTTGCTGGTCGATCAGTTGTTGGCGGGCTTGCTGGCTGGCGTCCTGGGCGGCTTGCAACTGCTGCTGCAGGCGCCCGGCATTTTGTTGCAGGTTGAGCAGGGCGCCCTGGCGCTGTTCGTCCTGGGTGATGCTCTGGTTGAGCTGGCCCAGTTGCTGCGCCAGCCAGGCGCTGCGTTTGCCGCTGTCCTGGTTGAACAGGGCGGCGCTCAACGGATGGGCCTCGAGGCTCGGCGCCAGGGCCTGGAGCTGGCTCGTCAGTTGTTCCTGTTGTTGCAGGAACTCCTTTTGCTGGGCGATCAAACCGCCGACTTCACCGCGCAGTTCGGTGAGCTTTTCCTTGAGGCTATCGACGGCTTGCTGCGCACGGGCTTCTTCGTTTTCATCATGGCGCGTGAGGCTGTGCAACAGGGCTTCGGGCTGGTGATACGGATGCTCGACGCTGCCGCACACCGGGCAGGGCTGCTCATCCTGCAATTGCCCACGCAACTCTTCGACACTGGCACTGCGCGCCAGGCGCTGGCGTTCCAGCAACTGCTTGGTCACGCTCAGGGTCTGCTCGGCCACCGCCAGCTCGGCCTTGGCTTGCAGGCCGGTCTGGTTCAGTTGCTCGCGCTGTTGTTGGGCGGTGGCTTGCTTGCGGGCCAGTTCCTGCTGTTGCTGGTCCAATTGCTGCTGGCTGTCCCAGAGCCGCGTCAACTCCTCGAAGGCCCGTTGTTGCTTGCGATTGTCCTTGAGCAGGCTGTCGAGCAACTGGATCTGCTCGGCCACGGCCTGGGGTTCGGCGCCGGCCTCCTGGTACAGCAGGTCCAGAGCAGTGCGCTGTTGGGTCCATTGCTCGCTGGCGCGGTTGGCCCGTTCCTCAAGCTGCGGCAGTTCGGCCTGGCCTTTGTTCAGGCGATTGCCGATCAGCATCAGTTGCTGCAGGCGGTCGCGGTAGGCGTTCCAGGCATCACTCAAGGGCGCGAGGGCGGCGCTGCGTTCAAGCTGTGCGGCCAGCTGTTGCAGGCGGCTGGCAACCTGCTGTTGCTGGGTGTGCAGGGCATCCAGGCTGGCCTGGCCCTCGGTGCAGGCGGTTTGCCCAAGCTGCAGTTGCTCGCTGCTTTGGGCCAGCTCGCGGGTCAGGCGGGTGAGGGTGCTGTGTTCCTCGAAGGCCTGGCGCAGCAACGGCGCAGCCTCGGTCTGTTGCTGCAGGGCCACGGCCAAGGCGCCGTGCGCGCTGGCTTGTTGCTGCTGCAGTTGTTCCTGACGCGCGTGCAGGGCTGTCTGCTGCTCTAGGTGCTGGCGGATCTGCGCGGCCAGGGGCTCCAACTGGCCGGTCAACTCGCTGTGCCGCGCAAAATGATGACGCTGCGGCGCCAGTTGCTCCAGGCGGCTCAAGTCCAGGCGTTGCGGGCCCTGGCTGTGCCACGCCTGTTCGGCCTGTTGCAGTTGCTCGACCGCACTGTGCTGGCGCTCTTGCCACTCGCGCAGTTCCTTGAGCCAGGTGTGTTGCAGTTCGAGCTGTTTGAGCTGGGCCTGCTGGGTCTTGAGCTGCTGCTGAGCCGCGCTCAACTGTTGATCCAGCTCGGCGCGGGCCTCGGCCGGCAGCGGCGTGACACCTGTGGCCTGGTCCTGCAGCAGCTTGTGGGCGTCCTTGGCCTCCCGGGCCTTGACGAACGCGCGCTGCCCCAGTTGGGTGTAGAGCGCGGTGTCGGTGAGTTTTTCCAGCAGTTCGCTGCGCTCGTTGTCGTTGGCCTTGAGAAACGCGCTGAACTCACTTTGCGCCAGTAGCACAGCCCGGGTGAACTGCTCGAAATTCAGGCCCAGGGCCAGTTCCAGCTGGGTCTTGTATTCGGTTTTCTGGCTGGCCAGCAGTTGTTCGCTGTCCAGGTCGATCAGGCTCTGGCGGCTGTGTTGCAGCTTGCCGCTGGCCTTGTCCCGGGCGC
This sequence comes from Pseudomonas sp. 06C 126, assembly GCF_001855215.1. NCBI lineage: Bacteria > Pseudomonadati > Pseudomonadota > Gammaproteobacteria > Pseudomonadales > Pseudomonadaceae > Pseudomonas > Pseudomonas sp. 06C 126. The sequence goes on from NZ_MIFU01000116.1 coordinate 10,868, forward strand.
GGTTGGCTTCCCAGCGCGCACGGTAGCGGCGCCCGTTGACGCCGATAAAGTCGACCTCGGCATAACCTCCACCGGTGCCACGCCGGATCAGGGTGCGTGGGTCGCCAATGGAGATATCGGTATCGGCATCGGGCATTTTCGCCTGGCCGGTATCGCCCAGGCGTGGCACGGCGCCAAACAGCGCCAGGCAGAGGGCGTCGAGCAAGGTGCTTTTACCGGCGCCGGTGGGCCCGGTAATCGCAAACAACCCGGCGCTGGCCAGGGGCTCGGCGGTAAAGTCGATCTCGAATGGCCCGGCCAGCGAGGCGAGGTTTTTCAGGCGGATGGCGAGGATCTTCATGGCTGTTCGCCCTCCTGTTGCACGTCCTGGAGCAGCACGGCGAAATCCTTCAGGGTCTGTTCATCCACTTCACTGCCATAGCTGTCCTGCCAGGCGCGGCTGAACAGTTCCTGGGGGGTGAGCTGGTCGAGTTCGATCAGGGTGTCTTCATCACTGCCGTCGCTGCCGCGTTGGCCGGCGTACTCGGCGGCGATGCGCACCAGGCGCACGGCCTTGCCCAGCAGGGCCGTTTCGATTTGCTGGCGCAGGTCCGGTTGCGGCTCGTCGAGGCGCACCCGCACTTCGAGCCAAGGGTGGCGCTGGGTTTCGGCGAGCAGGTCGATATCCGGCAGATCGGCCAGGGCCTTGAGGATATCGGCCAAAGGCGCGGCTTCCAGGCGTTGCAGGTTGACCGAGCGCGGAATCAGGAGGGGTTCGACGCTGACCAGCATTTGGCCCTGGAATGTCACGTCGAGAATCTGGTGCTTGTAGCCGATTTCGGAGAACGACAGCGGAATCGGCGAGCCGCTGTAGCGAATCCGCTCTTCGCCATTCACCTTTTGCGGCTTGTGCAAATGGCCGAGGGCAACATAGCCGACACTCTTGTCGAACAGGTTGGCCGGCAGCGCCTCGGCATTGCCGATGATCAGGCTGCGCTCGGAGTCTTCCGATACCGAACCACCGGCCATATGCGCATGGCTGATGGCAATCAGCGCCTGGCCTTTTTTGCGTTTGGCGTTGGCGGCGGCAATCAGCCATTCATGGACCTGGCCGATGCCGCGCAGGTAGTCGTCACCCAGGTGCGCACCGGTCACTTCTGCCGGGCGCAAGAACGGTAATGCCAGGCACCACGCGGCGATCTTGCCTTTGGCATCCGGCAACGGGATCAGCAGGCGCTCGGCATCCAATTGCCCATCGTCCAGCCACAACACGCGGCCCAGCGCATGGGTACGCAAACGGCGCATCAACGGCGCAGGCAGTTCGATGCGCGAGCCGGAATCGTGGTTGCCGGCGATCATCACGATGGTCAGCGTCGGGTTTTGTTCATGGGCGCTGATGATGAAGTCATACAGGCGCTCCTGAGCCTTGAGCGGCGGGTTGACCGTGTCGAAGATGTCGCCGGCGATCAGCAGCGCATCGGGGCCATGCAGTTTCAGTTGGCCCAGCAGCCAATCGAGGAAACAGGCGTGCTCGAAGTCGCGTTCCTGGCCGTGGAGGTTTTGGCCAAGGTGCCAGTCGGAGGTGTGGAACAGACGCAAGGCGAACTCCGTGGGGAAGAGGTAAAGAGGGGAGGAGTTTACCTGTGTAGGCGCTGGCGTGCCTGAGAAGGCGGTGGGTCAGTTGAAAAAACTGCCAGCTGACACACCGCTTTCTCTTCAGGGCTGCACAAATCAAATGTGGGAGCTGGCTTGCCTGCGAAAGCGGTGGGTCTGTTGAAATAGCTGCCAGCTGACACACCGCTTTCGCGAGCAAGCCCGCTCCCACTGTGGTTTTGTGATGTTTGTGAGGTGGGGTTATACCTTGGGTTGCAGGCAGTCCAGCGCGAGGTCGGCCAGGGTTTTGGCCATGTCGATCAAGTGTTCAGTGGCGCCGGCTATGTGGCGTTGGTCGCCGATCAGCCCCTGGGTGGTGCCGGCTGCGGTGGCGGCTGCGCAGCGCAGCAGGTCACAGATTTGCGCCAGAGCGTCTTCGAAGCTGAGGTCTTGGTGCGCGGTGAAGGAGGGCGGCGAGGCGGGTTGCAGGTAGTGGCTCAAGGCGCGGTCAAAACACTCGCGGTCGGAGGGGAGGCGGGGTGGGTCGGGGACGATTTTGTTCATGCGTAAGCTCCTACTGGGTTGGAAGCCATCTTTTGCCGATCTCACTCGACGAAAGGTGGCAGCTATGTGCGGGGTGAGATACCGGACAGTAGGACCCGGCCAGACCGAAGTCTGCCCGCACACAGCCGCCATAGAGCATGTTGCGACGGTTGTGGCGCAGTGCGCCTACTGGTTTGCGGGATCTCACCCCCGATCGCTGATGTGCAGCGACGGAGCAGAGGCTAGCCAGTGGTGTGAGCAGGCGCAAGGCCGAAGGATTGTCTAGGAAACGTCCTGCAAATTAAAGGGATTTGGTTTGCTGGCCTTTGACAATGCATGACGGGGTATTCCCGATGAAGTAGATCAAGGGAGGGAGCTGGCTTGCCTGGGATGGCGGCGTGTCAGTCGAAGATGGGCTGGCTGATACACAGTCATGGCCGGAGTAAATTTTTCCCGTTTTTTGGTGTGTCTAATGAAGTGAAAACGGGACAGGTCTTTTAAATAGATCTGTCCCGTTTTTTTAATCGAGGAAACAGGCGTGCTCGAAGTCGCGTTCCTGGCCGTGGAGGTTTTGGCCGAGGTGCCAGTCGGAGGTGTGGAACAGACGCAAGGCGAACTCCGTGGGAATTAGGGAAAGGAGGGGAGTTTACCTGTGTGAGGGCTGGCTTGCCTGCGATGTCCAAAGGTATCTACACAACTTCCAGAAATTGAAGAGTTTCCCTGTGGCGAGCGGGTTTGTCGGAACGCCGCATCGCCCGCGCTGGGCTGCGAAGCGGCCCCAGTAAGCCGAATGCTGTGTATCTGAAACTCCGTAGAGGCGGGTCCCAATGCGGGGCAAGCCCGCTCGCCACTACAGCCCTCTGTGCTTGGTTTTAAGCATTGCGGCTAAGGCGCTGGCGGTCAAGGGCTCGGTGGTGCTAGTTGTCGGTCGGGTCTTGGGTGGTGGCGGGTCTAATAAAGTGAAAACGGGACAGGTCTTTTAAATAGATCTGTCCCGGTTTTAGTTTGTAGATTTTTTAGAGTTGTACTACATATACGACATGGTCACTATTGCTGCAGACATACGCCACTGAACTTTCTGGTGGAATGGCTATGCCTAATGGCCTATATGCTGGTTGTAGGATGCTTGAAGTTGAGTCGGTCTGAGTGTTTATGATATCTATAGAGTTGGTGTAATAGCCAGCAACGCAGGCTTTTTCAATGATATTACTAAAGGCGATGGCTGCAACCTCCCCATTGATAGGTATGACTTTTTCAACCATGTTAGTATTCATATTGATCACCGAAACCTTTTTATCGTAATGTCCTAGGTAAAACACTGGACGGTGAGGGCTCTGGGCCAAGAAACTGCCGGGGGTCGTAATAGGTATATATGCAAGAATTTGGTAGGTGTTAACGTCAATGACAGCGATTTGTGATAGTCGGGTAGATACATAGAGCCTATTGTTCGAACCGAGCATCGAATGGCTGGGGCCTGTTATACTAATCGAATGGATGATTTTTGCGGTAAAAGTATCTATAACATAGACAAAGTTGTCAGTGCTATTTGAAACATAAAGCCTGCTGCCTGTTGCATTGAATGTTGGATTGCTTGGAGATGGGATGTTGATTATTCTAGATCTTGCGCCAGTGTTGATATTGACAATTTCAATGCTGTTATCATTTTTGAGGGGGATGTACATACTAGAGCCATTGGGGTGAAGGGCCATGCGCTCCTTTGCGTCCGAGGCGGGCACGCTACGAATTATGCGATTTTGAGTCGTGTCTATTACACTAATGCGGCCGGGGTAGCTCACATACACTTCTGCTCTAGTCAAACTTGCGACAATGTCAAACTGTCCAAAGCCTAAAAATATTTGGTCTATGAATCCTGGAGAAGCACTAATCAAATAAGTGGTTGTGGTGAAAGCAATGGCATCGACTTCCTTGGTTGAACCATCAAAGGTCACCTTGCATGTCACAGTAATTTGCCGGCCTGTCGGCAACGCCTCCAACCAGGTACGCCACACGGTTTTATTGATCAACCCATTCGCGGCTTCCGTCGCAGTAATGGCTACCCCATTGATTACATACAAATCGCTCACTCCGGCACTGCTGCAAGTCAGCCACACCCGCTGACCGGCTGCACTCAAGCGCCACTTGGCGACAGACGCAGTGGCATTGCCGGTAAAGGTATTGAGATCCAACGTACCACCATTGGCAATATTGTTAATCACCGGCCGTGGCAAATTGGCAGCCTGAATAACTTGTACATTGACCTCTTGAGTAAACGAGTCGACATCCACCCCGTTAATCGTCGCGATATACCGCACCGTCACTTTCTTGCCCACGCTGGCGGCCATGATCGCCGGGCTGATCAAAAAGTCCACGCGGCCACCGGCCAGGCCGTCTTTATCGGCGATGTACGGGATATCACCATTGGGCAACAGCCACAGCAGTTTGATTCGATGTGTCGAGTTCATACCGGGGTAGGCCACCACTACCGAGGCGTTGTTTTCATAGGTCAACGGGTCGATGGTGATGGCTTGACCTGGCAGGTTGGCAAATTGCGGCCGTGGCAAGGTCGATGGGATTGCTTGAATGCTGTGCACACGCACGCCGAATAGCACCGCCGAGTTCTTATCGGCGCTTTCCGACAGGGTGACCCAGAAATGAATGGTCAGTTGCGAGCCATCTTTGAGACGGCGCAGCTTGTCCACCGGGGTGGGCGGGGAAATACCGTTGAGCACCCCGGCTGCCGTGACCAGGTTGGCGGTGTAGGTATTTTCGACATAAGGCGTGCCATCCTCGAAGGTGCCCTCGTAGGTCATCCACATCCGTTGATTGGGGGCGATAAAGCTCCACTTGGCTATCCGCGTGCGCGCTTCTTCGTTCAATTGCGACAATTCCAGCACCATGTTGTCGCCGATGCCGTCGATGCTCGGTGTAGGCAGGCCGGTCAGCGGTTGCAGTTCGAGGTCGACGACCTGCGATTCATACAGGAACGAGCCACGCATGAAGCGGTATTGCACGCTGATTTGGTTGCCATCGGGGCGTACACCTTTGGCGATGAGTTCCGGCGGGATAAACGCGCGCACTTCGTTGGTGCCGGGGTTGCCCTGGACTTTCGCGGTGTAACTGCCGATGCCGTCGCTGCTCAGCCAGTCGACGTCAATCTGATCGGTGGCGTGCATGGGTATAAACCTCACGATGACCCAGGCACCGGCCACGGCCGCCAGCGGATTGAGCCGGTCCGGCAAGAGGGAGGCGCCTTCGATGATCGGCCGTTCAAGTTGCACACCGACGCCGACCGTGAGGTCGAGGATTTCCGAGCGCAAGATCGTGCCGCCCGGGCCGCCGCGTTGCAGGCTGTAGCTGATGCGCAGGCTGCCATTGAGGTTGGAGTCGACCAGGTTGCGATTGATCGCAAAGACCAGCGGCTGGCCGGCCGTCGCACCGTTGACGGTGATGGTGCCGTTCGCCGAACCCCCAACCGCAGAACCGAAGATCACCCAGTACACCTCATCGCCGCTTTGCGTGCCGGTGTACGGTAGGGTCAGCAACAGATTCGCGCCGGGTACGTGGGCCGGGTTGATATTGTTGCCTTGCGCGTATTGCAGATGCGGCGCAGGCAGGCTGGCCAAACGTTCTCCGACCTGCGCGCCGACTTCGAGGGACTTGCGGATCGCTTGCGTCTGGCCGCCGAAGATATGCACGGCGCCGTCATTGACCAAGTAGTAAACGTAAATGTTGTGTCCACGGAACTGCTGCAAGTCCTGCGCAGTGACCCGATAACTGCCACCCTGGGGCCCCGCCAGTTGCGCGTCGGTGTAGGTTGCGCTGCCCCCACCCGGCTCGCGGGACTCGATCACCAGGGTTTCCAGCCAGTCCGGGTCATGGGGTTCGTAGAAGGGGATGGTGATTTCAATGTCGCTGTCCGGATCAATCAGGCCCAGCTCGATCGGCACGATGGTCACGCCCGGCATGCTCACGGGCGTTCCGACCACGGTGACGGTCACGCTGCCCGACTGCTTGAGGAAAGCCCCCCCAGCGGTAAGCAACTGGAACGACGCGCGGAACGAGCCGCCGACGGTTTGTTCGATGATCTCGCGCGGCACTGGCACTTCGGTCAGAAACAGGTTGCTCGCGTTTACCGGCGGCAGGCTAAAGGTGCGGGTCGAGCCGTCGATCAGCGTGGCATACAGCGTGACAACCACCTGATACGGCGGGTTGGGCGCCGGTACCTCCCGGTCGGTGTAGCACTGCAGACTGAAGGTTTTTTCGCTATCGGTATCGAAGTCCACCTGGCTGGACTCGACCCCGTCGATCAGGAAAAACGGTGCGGGGCTCAGGGAGGGATCCAGTTCGCTCTGAAGGAGGTAGTGCTGGGAATACTGGTATTTATCCCCGGAGATATTTTCTGCAACGTCCTGCACGCGAAAACGCAGGATCAACTTACCATTCAGACCGCCCTGATCAATGACCGATTTACTCACCCAGATGCGAATCGGCCCGGAGCCGGCAGCCTCCTCGGGGCTGACAATATGGATGACGATCACGCCGTCCCAGGAGAATTCGATCTTGTCATTCTTGCGGATATAGGGATAGGGCTCGATCAGGCACCACACGCCGCCAGCAGAGTTTTCCTGATTGATCACCGAGTTTTCTGGAAAGCCTTCGATGGACATTATCAAGCGGGTATGCCACGTGGCGCCTGGGTCCTGATCAGTCCCGCCGGGGCGGTCGGTCTTGATCAGAATGGTCTGCAGCGGTGAGGTGCTTTCCTGAAACGAGCCGGCGCGCAACACCCGGCCGTACAGGGTCACTTCGCCTCTGGGCATCGTCTCTTCCGGTACGATCAGCCCGTAGCGAGGCTTGTCTTCGTACGCGATACCGCTTTGCTTAGCCTCTACCAGGTTATCGATATAAATCGCGTAGTAGTCGCCGGAGCTCCATGTGAACCATCTTTCAAAGAACCAATACGAATAGGGCTGCACCTGACGAATACCCAGGGCGTAGACCGCGTTTTCCGGATAAAGCGCCTGCTCCAGCGGCACGGCGAGGTAAGCCGAGTAAGGCGGGTCGAGGTCTTCGACGCGCGTTGGGGGGAGTTCAGGGGTGTGGTAGAGCACCATATCCTGCGACAACGGCTGGGGGGGCGCCTGATCGTCGGCGGGTTCGTTTGAAGGATCCATCGGCAAGTTGGACATTGAAGAGACTCCTTGCGGGAAGAAGCGCACAGATATCGCGGCGCGCATGGGCAAGGAAAATCAAACACCCGCAGGGGCGCAGTGCCTAGCTGTTAGATTTGACAGTGCCGACGAGTGGTTGGGATGGAGTGTTTGTAGGCAAGCCCATTG
>NZ_MIFU01000117.1:0-18030 GCF_001855215.1 Pseudomonas sp. 06C 126
CATCAAGGCCGGCGAAACCGTTGGTACCGTGATTGTTGATGCCCCTGGCGATGACGTGTTCATCGACAAGAGCACCCAGACCGTACAGATCACCGGCACCGCGGGTGGCAACTTCGAGAAGCTCGTAGTCGCTGGCGACGGCGCAACGACGCAGATCAACGACACCATCGACAAGGTCGATGTGGTTCTGACCGCGACTAAAACTGTCGGCGAAGGCGGTGAAATCGTTTACACCGCGACTTTGGTTGATAAAGACGGCAAGCCAGTCACCAACACCACTGGCCCGCTGACCATCACCCTCGATAACAAACAGGTCATCACCATCGGTGTGAACGAGTCGAGCGGTACTGTTTCGGCTGTGGCTCCAGATGATGTGTACAAAGGCGACCAAACTGTTACGACCGGCATCGAAAAAGTTACCGGTGGCGAGCACTTTGAAAATCTGGTCCCAGGTACCGATAAAGTCACGACCGTGGTGACGGATACCCCAGGTACTGATAACACCACCACTGTGACCCTGACGGCTCCGACTGAAGTGAGTGAAGGTGGAAAAATCACCTACACCGCCACCTTGAGCAACAAGGCTGACACTGACGTCACCCTGACACTCGACAACAAGCAAACCATCACCATCAAAGCCGGTGAAACCGTTGGTACCGTGATTGTTGATGCTCCAGGCGATGACGTGTTCATCGATAAGAGCACCCAGACCGTCCAGATCACCGGCACCGCGGGTGGCAACTTCGAGAAGCTCGTAGTCGCTGGCGACGGCGCAACGACGCAGATCAACGACACCATCGACAAGGTTGATGTAGTCCTGACCGCGACTAAAACCGTGGGTGAAGGCGGCCAGATCGTCTACACCGCAACCTTGGTCGACAAGGCTGGAAACGTGGTGACTAACATCACCAACCCAGTGACCGTGACTCTGGATAACAACCAGGTCATCACCATTGGCGTGAATCAGTCGAGCGGTACTGTTTCGGTTGTAGCGCCGGACGATGTGTACAAAGGCGACCAAACCGTTACTACCGGCATCAAGGAAGTAACTGGCGGCGGGCACTTCGAAAATCTGGTTCCGGGCACTGACAAGGTCACCACGACTGTCACCGACACACCGGGCACCGACAACACCACCACCGTCACCTTGACCGCGCCAAGCGCCGTCAACGAAGGTGGAAAAATCACCTACACCGCTACCTTGAGCAACAAGGCTGACACTGACGTCACCCTGACTCTCGACAACAAGCAAACCATCACCATCAAGGCCGGCGAAACCGTTGGTACTGTGATTGTTGATGCTCCAGGCGATGACGTGTTCATCGACAAGAGCACCCAGACGGTCAAGATCACCGGTACTGAAGGCGGTAACTTCGAGAAGCTGGTGGTTGCAGGCGACGGTGCAACAACGCAGATCAACGACACCATCGACGATGTGAAGGTTGTGCTGACCGCCACCACCAACGTCGCCGAAGGTGGCCAGATCGTCTACACCGCCAGCCTCGTGGATAAGAACGGCGTGGCCGTGACCAACGTGGGTTCGGACCTGGTGATCAAGTTGGACAACGACTTGAACATCACCATCGGCAATGGCAAGACCAGCGGTACTGCCAACTTCACCGCGCCGAATGACTTCTACCTGGGCGCCAAGGACATTTCCGCCAAGATCACCAATGTGGTCAGCGGTGGCGACAAGTATGAAAACCTGATCCCGGTCGGCACGCCAGTAATCACCAAAGTGACGGACGTGACGAGCAACACCGTGATCAGTATTGCGGGCGATACCTCGGTGACCGAAGGCCAGACCGCTCACTACACGTTGAACCTGACCCAGCCGGCGCAAACCGAAGTCACGGTGACCCTGTCGTACAAAGGCGTGGCCCAGGACGGTTCAGACTTCAACGGCGTGTACACCGTGAAGATTCCGGCCGGCCAAAGCAGCGCGACGTTCGATATCAAGACCATCGACGACAAGCTGACCGAGCCTACGGAGAAGTTCGAGATCAGTATCTCGGGCACTTCCGGCGGTAACTTCGAGAACCTGGCTATCAGCACCACCAACGGCAAAATCGAAACGTCGATCATCGATAACGATGCGCCACCGGTTATCGACCTGGATGCCAACAATTCCAGTGGCGCCACTGGCAACGACTACAGGACTACGTTCACCGAAGGCGGCAGTGGCGTGTCGATTGCTGATACCGACATCAAGATCACCGACCCGGACAGCACCCAGCTGACTGGCGCCACGGTAGTCCTGACCAATACTCAGCCGAGCGACACGCTGGACTACAGCAAGGTCACCGGTATGAACGTGACCTCGGTCACGGACCCTGTCACCGGCAAGATCACCCTGACCCTGACCGGTACGGCGTCGCTGGCTGACTACATGCAGCAGATCAAGAACATCACGTTCGGCAACAGCAGCCACGACCCGAGCACCACGCCACGGACCATCACCGTGACGGTGACCGACGGCGGCAATTACTCGAACGTGGCAACCACCACGGTCAACGTAGTGGCGGTCAACGACGCACCGGTTGCCACCGGCGGCGCCGTCACCGGCACTGAAGACACGTCGCTGAAGCTGACCTGGGCCAACTTTGGGGTCAGCGATGTGGATTCGCCACAGGCCAGCCTCGGGGTGAAAATCACCGAGCTGCCAGTAGCCGGCAAGCTGCAGTTCCTGGCAGCGGATGGCACTACCTGGACCAACGTGACAGCCGGCCAGACCTTCACCAAGGCGCAGATCGACGGCGGCCAGTTGCGCTTCACGCCAAATGCCAACGAATCCGGAGCCGACGGCTACGGCGGCACAGGTGTGGGCAACAAGCAGGCTGATTATGCACAGTTCAAGTTCCAGCCAACCGATGGCAAGGACCTGGGCACCAGCGCCACTGTAAAAGTCGACATCACTCCGGTTGCAGACGCGCCGACCTTGAGCGTTGCCGATAACAACATCGCCTCGGTCGGCCTGACCAAGCAGAGCTGGAACAGCATTGCGAACCTGGGCACCAACGGCAATGGTGCCTCGGCGACCGTGTTGAAAAATGCCATCGACAACGCCGGCACGCCAACCAGCACGACGGTTTCGACCACCGTCCTACCTACTGCAGATGTGCCTGGCGGTGCAGGCTCGAAGACCTCCGGCCTGATCTACCTGGAAGCCGGCAAGTCGTACACCTTCAGCGGCTACGGCGATGACAGCATCCTGGTCAATATAGGCGGCAAAGATGTGGCTAGCGGTACCTGGGGCTCGAACTCCGGCCAGTTCAACGGTACGTTCACCCCAACCAGCAACGGCTACTACAGCATTGATATCTACCATGCCAACCAATCAGGTCCGGGCAGCTTTGATCTCAAGCTGTCGGTCAACGGTGGCACCGCGACCAACCTGAGCAACACCACGATGCCGATCTACACCGGCATCAACGACCTGATCAGCGCCGGCGCGCAAGTGTCGGATCTGCACGGCACAAACGGCCAGGGTTACTACGACGCTTACAAGCTCAACGAAGGGCTGGAAAACGGCACGGTCAAACTGACCAAAGTCACCACCGGCCTGACCGATACCGATGGTTCGGAAACCCTGAGCGTGAAGATTGGCAGCATCCCGGTGGGCGCAGTGCTCAGCGACGGTGCCGGGCATACCTTCACGGCGACCCAGGGCCATACCGAAGTGGACGTCACCGGTTGGAACCTCAACAACCTGAGCCTCAAGCCACTGCCTTACACCAGCGGCCAGTACAACCTGACCGTGACGTCGACCTCCACCGAAAGCCTCGGCGGCTCGGCCACAACCGTGGCCAATCTGCCGGTCAAGGTGTACCCGGCAACCTATAGCGGGAGCACGGCGACTTCGGGCGATGACAACGTCACCGGTACCAGTGGCAACGACATCATCGTGGCGGACGTTTCGGGCCTGAACGTAGTTCAGGGCAAGAACTACAACATTGCGTTCATGATCGATACGTCGGGCAGTATGGGTTCGGACTCGGTGGCGGCGGCGAAAGCCTCGCTGAACACCGTGTTCAACTCACTGAAAAACAGTATCGGCTCCAGCACCTCCGGGGTCGTGAACATCTTCCTCGCGGATTTCAGTGACCAGGTCAATCGCACGGTTACAGTCAACCTGAAAGACCCAGGTGCACTGGAGGCGTTGCAGAAAGTCCTGGATAAGATGGTGTCGACCGGCGGCACCAACTACGAAGACGTGTTCAAGGCTGCATCCAACTTCTTCCAAAGTGCCCAGGCGACTGGCAACAAGGATGCAATCAACACCACGTACTTCATCACCGATGGTGAGCCGACGTTCTACCAGCGTTCCGAGCAGACCAACCCGACCTTGTACGGCAACGTCAAGCTCGATGACGTCGTTAACATGAACAACTACACCATAGGTACCGCCACTCGGATCAATATCGATTCGAATAACTACCTCGATATCAACTCTGCCGGTAAGGTGACCCTCTTTTCCTACGGCTGGGCCTACAACAAGGGCATCATCCACGCCCAAGGGGATGGCACCTATGAGATATCGGTTCTTGACGGTTATGGTAACTACACCGATACAGCCACCGCTACCAACTCCCAGAACGCGTTCGCATTGCTCAAAGGCCTGTCAACGGGTGGCGTAGAAGCCATCGGTCTTAAAAGCGGGGTCGGCCTGGAGCAGTTGGCACCGTACGACAGCGACAACAAGCCACAAAGCAACATCGATCCGAAGGACCTGGCCAACGCCATCCTCGGTCACAGCGAGGCTACCCTGCCGGGTGCCGACCGTGTCGATGGCGGTGACGGCAACGACATCCTGTTCGGCGACCTGGTGAGCTTCACGGGTGTTACCGGCGAAGGCTACAACGCCATCCAGTCCTACGTGGCAGGGAAAAACGGCGTGGCGGTGTCTGCAGTCACCGGCCAGGATGTGCATAAGTACATCACCGAGCACTACAACGAGTTCAACACCTCTGGTGCCAAGGACGGCAATGACACCCTGCTGGGTGGCTCGGGTGATGACATCCTGTTCGGCCAGGGCGGCAACGACTACCTGGACGGTGGCAAGGGCAACGACATCCTGTTGGGCGGTACCGGCAACGACACGCTGATCGGCGGCCAGGGCAATGACATCCTGATCGGCGGCACCGGTGCCGATACCTTCGTCTGGAGATCCGGTGACGTCGGCAACGATGTGATCAAGGACTTCAAGGCACTGGAAGGCGACCGCATTGACCTGCGTGACCTGCTCAAGGGTGAAACCGACGGCACCATCGACAACTTCCTGAAGTTGACCACGGTGGATAACGTGACAACGCTGCAGATCAGCTCCGAAGGCAAGCTCAACGCCGCTGGCGGCCTGGCTAATGCGGATGTGACGATCAAGCTGGAAGGTAACAACTGGTCCGGCCAGACGATCAATTCGTTGATCAGTGGTGCTGACCCGACCATCAAGGTCGATCACACCTAAGCTGAACCACTGAACCGGCCGCCTCTTGAGGCGGCCGATTCATTTGCGGCCACCGTTCGCTGGCATGGGGTCGCGATTGCACGGCATACTCACGCCCAATCGCGCGCCGTTGGCCTATGCTCTGACAGGCTGTCGTCAGTTCTTCTCATGAGGGATGTTCAATGTTCTACGTGCAACGTGATGCACAGGGTGAGCTGATTCGCGCCGAAGCGGTTGCCTTCGCCGAATCGACGGGCACCCTGCCCGCGGATCATCATGAGATCCAGGCCTGGTTTGCCAATGAAGAAGCGGAGCTGAGCCTCAAGCAGCTCAAGCACAGTGACTCGGAGATGATCCGGGTGCTGGAAGACTTGATTCAGGTGCTGATCCAGAAAGGCGTAATCAACCTGACGGACCTGCCGGTCGCCGCGCAAGCCAAGCTCAAGGACCGCAGCAACGCCCGGGAATCACTGGGTGGCCTGAGCCACCTGATCAATGATGATGAGACCGGCCTGATCTGAGGCCGGCCACGGCCTCAGCGCCAGGGCGCCGGCTCACCAAACAGCTGGCCCTGCACGCCAAAAATCCCCATCTCGCGAATTACCTGCAACTCACCCTCGGTTTCGACCCGCTCGGCAATCAGCGGCAAGTCGATGCTGTGGGCTGCGCGCTGGATGGCTTCGATGAACAGGCGCTTGTCGCTTTCCTGGTCGATGTCGCGGATGTAGCTGCCATCGATCTTCAAGTAGGCCAGGCCCAGGCGCGCCAGGTTGCCGATCATGCTGAAGCGCCCGCCAAAGCGTTGCAGGCTGAGGGAAAAGTTCAGCTCCCGCAGGCGGTGGGTCAACTGCTCCAGCACCGCCTGTTCGGGCAGTTGCTCTTCACCGATTTCCAGGGTCAGGCGCGGGCCCAGGTTGGCATGTTGGCGTAGCAGGTCGAAGATTCGGTTCAGGGCTTGCGGGTCTGCCAAGGTCGCCGCAGACAGGTTCAGGGCCAGCGAGTGCTCGTGGCTGGCCATTTGTTTGAGTACCAGCTCCAACATCACCCGATCCAGGCGCGCCGACCAGCCAAACCGCTCAAGCCAAGGCAGGAAACGGCCGGCCGGGATCGTGTGGCCATGACCGTCGACCAAGCGCGAGAGCACTTTGTAATGCAGGACCAGTTGCGGATCCTGGCTGGCCACCACCGGTTGGAAGTACAACTCGAAGCGGTGTTGGGTCAGCGCCTGGTCCAGCAGTGTGTGCCAGGCATGATGGTCGTCGCCGACGCTGGCCGCTGCGCTGTGGTCCAGGCACACCCAACTGACATCGCCCTGGGTTTCGGCCTGGGCCAGCGCCTGGTCGGCCAGGGTCAACAGGGCTTGTGGCGAATCACCATGATTGAACGGCGCCAGGCCGATACAGGCAACCGGCGAAACGTCACTGGCGCCGGTGGCTTGCAGGCTTTGCAGGGTGCTTTCCAGGTTCTGCGCCAGCTGCAACGCCTCTTCACGCATCAGCCCCGGCGCCAGCACGGCAAACTCGCCACCGCGGATACGGGTGACCAGGTTGTGGGTTTCCGGATACGGCTCGCACTGGCGCAGCAACTGTTCACCGACCGCCTGCAGCAGTTGGTCGGTGCGTTGGCCGCCGAGGCGCTGGTTGAGGCCGGCCAGGTCCTTGACCCGCAACACCAGCAGGTAGCCTGAGCTGGTTTCTTCGGGGTTGCTGACCCGCGCATTGAGTTGCATCTCGAAGTAACGGCGGTTGGCCAGGCCGGTGAGGTTGTCTTGATAGGACTCCACCCGCAGTTTTTCGCTACGCTCGGCCTGTTCCTGGAACAGGGCCTTGAGCTTTTCCACCATCTGGTTCATCGCCTGCACCACGCGGCGCAGTTCCGGGGTGCGCGGCAGATCCGGCAGGCTCAGGAATTCGCGGCGGGCAATGGCGTGGGACTGTTTGACCATGTAGTCCAAAGGCTTGAGTTGCCGGCGCAGCAACAGCGCGCCCAGCACCGCACTCACCGCGCCGCACAGCAATAACCAGCCGAGGCTGCCCAGGGCGCTCTGCCACAGCTTGGCCAGGGCGAACATCGGATGGCTGACCACCTCGACCCGCGCCGCCTGCTCCCAGCCACGGCTGACCAGGGCGTCACCACCGGCCGGTTCCAGGCCGATCAGCTTGACGAACCAGTTGGGCACGCCGTTGTTGTCGGGGATGCCACTGCGTTCGACGATGACCTGGTCGTTGGTCACATCGATCACCCGGATGCTGGCGTAATAACCACTATCGAAAATCGAGCTGACCAGCAGCTCGACCATCGCCGGGTCGTCGATATTGGGTGTCAGGGACAGCGCCAGGGCGGTCGCCGCGTCCTGCGCGTGGGAGCGCAGTTGGTTCACGTACTGGGTACGCGAGCTTTCCAGGCTGACCATGAAGCTGCCGCTGAAGGCGACCACCAGGAACAGACAGATAGCGATCAACAGCTGTTTGAACAGTGACATCTGAACAGTTACTCCTAGTTGGCCGGCTCGGCTGGGAAGCCTTCCGCACGCATTTTTTTCAACACATCCTGCCAGCGCGACAGGCGTTTGGTGTCGCCGACCTTTTTGTTGCCCTTGGCGCCCGGCAGGTACAAGCCCTCGGCGTTGAAGGAGTAGACCGGCAGCAAGTCGGTCCGTTGGCTGGCAGGCTGGATTTCATCGATCAGGCTGTCGAGTACCAGGGGCATTGCCTCTGGCGTCGAATAATAGGTCAAGACCATATGGGCGCGATTCTGCCGCAATGCCTTGACGTAGGTAATGCGCAATTTGTCGCTGGAGACGCCCAGGTGACGCAGGCTGAAATACTTGGCGATGGCATAGTCTTCACAATCACCGGCGCCTTTCCACAGGGCTTCGATGGGCGTTTCCCAATAATCGACCTGGTTCCACAAGTCGATATCTTCGACATAGCGCACGCGCTTGTTGAAGAACAGGTTGACCACCTTGAGCTGCTCCGCCTCGCTGCCTTGTTTTTGCGTGGCCAGCAGTTGCTGCCAGTCATCAATACGCTGCTGACCCGCACCCAACGGCCCGTAGAGCGCGGTGGCGCGCCGGCTGATCTGGGAGAAATCCCAATCGGCATGCAGCCCGCCAGGCAATAAGCCAGCCAGCAGCAGCGCTGAAAACAGCCAGCACAGAAACCGCGAGGGAGTAAAACGTGCCGCCAATGGTTTCAGTCCGTAGAAAGAGACGCAGAATCAATCGATGGTGAAGGGTCGGTCGGCAAAAAACAATGGCACTGTGCAATCACTCAGTCCCCATTACGCTAAAGCAACCGCGCCTTGTAAGACGCCGGCAAGCCATAATGTGCGATGAAAAACCGCTCTGTTGAGTCGCTTACAAAGGGAAACCTTGCCTGTTTGACAAGCTTGCATGCAATCTCTAGTGTTCTTTGGATCCAATTAGCCAAAACCCATTCCAACAAGAAAGGAGGATAGCGTAGTCGTGACGCACAAGCCGAACCCTTTGAGCAGCATCAAGATCAGTGGGCCCATTCCTGCTCACCTCGCTCGCTCCGTTATTGAAGAAACACTGCGCAACGCCATACTGGATGGCCGTCTGCCCTGCGGCACCGCCATGCGCCAGCAAGAGCTGGCCAGCCTGTTCGGGGTCAGCCGGATGCCGGTGCGCGAAGCCCTGCGCCAACTGGAGGCACAGTCGCTGTTGCATGTTGTGACCCATAAAGGTGCCGTGGTCGCCCCGCTGATTGAAGATAACTCGGCGGAGACTTACGCCCTGCGTATTCTCCTGGAATCGGAGGCGCTGCGCTTATCGATCCCGTTGCTCAGGCAAAGCGATATCGAGCAGGCCGACGCCTTGATCGACGCCCTTGAGCGCGAAACCGACTACAGCGAAATCGGCCGGCTTAACCGCCTGTTCCATATGGCGCTGTATGGCAAGGCCCCCAACCAGCGGCTATTGAACCTGGTGGAGCATGGGCTGAACGAGGAGGAACGCTTCCTGCGGTTCAACCTTGAAGCCATGGGCCTGGGCGAAACCTCCCAGGAAGACCACCGTGAACTGCTGAACCTGGTTGCCCAGAAAAAGGTCGAGCAGAGCGTGCTTACCCTGCGTAATCACCTGATGCGCGGGATGGAAGTGATCACTCACTACCTGAACAGCCTTGAACAGGGCGATAAAGAGCAGCGCTGATTGCTCCCGACTTTGGCCGCCCAGTGCGCGACCTGGATCGCCAGGCGCCGCACACGTCCAAAGCCGGCCTCTGCTGCTGTCGCTCTTTGGACCGTTGCGGTAACAAACTCGATATTGACCGCCATGACACTTCCGGCATTGCAAATGCAATAGCGGAATACGTGCCAGTCATTCAGCTCAATAATTTAAACTTGCAAACAACAAGGAAAGTTCCCACATCGAATATAAAGTTCGACTACGAAACACCCCTTCCTGCAAAAAAACCTTATATAACTTAGTAAGTATTTGAACACTTAACCAAGTGATTACTCTTTAATTGGACTTGGCGCTGCAGTCGAATGCGCAGCCATGGGTTTGGGCATGGCTGTGGACGGCGTTCAACCCAATAAGACTAAGTAGCTTTGTCACTATTTGTTGCTTGCCGGGCATCCAAGCCAGCCGGGACATCTCCGTGACTGCGCGACTAAAACCAACCCCAACACACTTGGTTCTAAACAACCCTTTTAATCTGAGTCGGCATAACGACTTATAGGCATTAACCATGTTTCAACTTCAAGAACTACTCAATCATAAAAAGCTGCAACTACAAGAACATCCCATTTTCCTGGAAATCAATTCTTTCGCACAGCTGCAACATTTCATGCAAAACCATGTTTTCGCCGTCTGGGATTTCATGACGCTGACCAAACGCCTGCAACAGGAACTGACCTGCATGCGCCTGCCCTGGCTGCCCCCAACAGACCCGCAGGCCGCGCGACTGATCAACGAAATTGTGCTGGATGAGGAATCCGACCGCCAGCTGGGCGACGGGTACGCCAGTCACTTCGAACTGTATCTGGAGGCCATGCGCGAGGTAGGCGCCAGTACCGCCACCATCGAACGCTTCATCGCGTTGCAGCGCGCGGGTGCAAGCGTCGATAGCGCCCTGGCACAGATCACGATTGATCCTGCGGTTGAACGTTTCGTCCGGAACACCCTGGACGTTGCCTTGAACGCCCCGACCCATTGTGTAGCCGCTACCTTCCTGCATGGCCGCGAAAGTGTCATCCCGACGATGTTCAAACGCCTTCTGGAAGGCTGCAATATCGCCCATCGGCAAGCCCCCAGCTTGTGCTACTACCTCCAGCGGCATATCGAGCTGGACGCCCAGGATCATCAGCCGGCTGCAGAGCAACTGCTGCGGCGCCTGGTCCAGGCAGACCCGCTGCACGAACAACAGGCCTGGCATGCCGCTCTGAGCGCCGTGGAGCATCGCATTGCCTTGTGGGACGGCCTGCGCCAACACGCAGCAAGCCAGGAGGTGAGCCTGTGAACGCACACTACCGCCCGTTTGCCAGCGACTGGGAGCATCAGGCGACCGTCCGTACTCGCCCGCGACGCGTACTGGAAGAAGACGACAAGTTTATCTATCCGCTGTGTCGCCAACCGTTGGTGCTCAGTGCGGGGTTTGTTGAGCACTGCCCACAGTGGCGCGACTTTGTCCTGGTGCAGACGTTCTACAAATTCATCAATGACGTGGTGATCTTTGAAACAGAGATTGTCGATAAAACCGCACGCAACATCGCCAAGAACCGCTTTTCAATCCCCTTCCCTGCGGCCTGCCGCTACGACGCCATGACGGTGGTGGTCGATGAGGACTACCACGCGCTCGTCGCCCTGGACTTCATGCAGCAAACCCTGGAGCAAACCGGTATCGCGCCACTGGAGCTGCCCGCGGCCATCGAATTGAGCCGCGCCATACCCATCGCACAGGCACAGGCGCCGACACATCTACACGATGCCGTAGAACTGATTTGCGTGGCGATTGCCGAGAATACGGTGACCCATGACGTGGCGGCGTTTGCCAAGGATGACAGCGTCAAACAATCGGTCAGGGGGTTGATGGCCGACCACCTGGCTGACGAGGGTCGCCATGCCATCTTCTGGGCCAGCCTGGTCAGGCACTACTGGCAAACGGCGAGCGATGAAGACCGCTACGGTATCGCCCAGGTCCTGCCGGTGTTCCTGCAACACTATTTGACCAATGACCTGCAAAGGGACTTCGATCTGCTCTTGATCGAGCATCTGGATATCAGCGCCGATGCCCGTCAAGTCCTGCAGGCGCAGGTAAGTGCCCTGACCTTTCCCATCACGCCTCAGCACCCGCTGATCAGCAACATCATGGGTTTGCTGCGCCGCAGCGGGCTGCTGCAAACACCTTGTGTCGCCCAAGCGCTAAGCGCCTATCTGCCCGTACCCGGGAGCCCATCATGAGACGCCTCGGGATTCGGTTGCTCGGCACCAGTGCGGCCTTGGATGAGCTGAGGCAGGCGCTGGCACCCTATGGCCATGAACTCGCCGCACAGGCGCCGGCGATTGACCTGCTGATTGAAGACGGCAGCCAGCCAGTCCCGCAGGCCTTGGCCGGCATGGCCGTGATGAGCCTGCGCCTGTCCATCGGCGCCATGAGTGAGTGGGGGCTGCCGGTCCTGCAAATACGTTGCTATGACCGCCTCCAGCAATTACTGGCCGTGCTGGACATTGCTCCGCCCTCCTGCGGCAACGGCCAACAGTTGCGACGCCAGGCGATCGCACGCCTAATCGAGTGGGTCGCGCTGCAGGTCAGCGGCTTTTCGCGCAACCCTGGGCACTTTGCGCAGCGTGCGAGCGCTTCCACGTTTCCAGAGCAAAGCCTCGAAGGTCTGGACGGGCTGGCCTACCTGCATCGTTTTAACCGAACCGATGATCCGGGGCTGATGCAAAAAGCCCGGACACCACTGATCAAGCAACTGGAGCATGGCTTACGGACCTTTGCCGACAGGCCGGCCCTGGAGATCGCCGGCCTCACCCTGAGTTATCGCCAATTGTTGCGACACAGCCTGGCCATCCAGCAGGTTTTGCAGCCGCTGCTCGGGCCTGGGCAGGCGCCCGTGGTCGGCATTTGCCTGGACAAGTCGGCTGGGTTGTACGCCAGCATTCTGGCGACCCTCGGTTGCGGCGCGGTGTATCTGCCGCTGGAACCGGGCCACCCGCTGCCGCGTCAACAAGCCATGCTGGAGAATGCCGGGGCCGTCGTGCTACTCGATGATGGCCAGCATCCCTTGCGCAGGCATTTCATGGCTGTGGATGTCAGCCGCATCGAAAGCCAGCACATGGACGACAGCGCGCCCTTGGCACTTACCTCTCCCACGGCTGATAGCGCCAGCATGGTGCTTTACACCTCGGGCACCAGCGGCCAACCCAAGGGGGTTTTGCTCAGCCAGCAGAACCTGGCCCATTTCTCTGCGTGGTACAGCCAGTATGTTGAGCTCACTGAGCACAGTCGCGTCCTGCAGTTTTCGTCCCTGAGCTTTGACTCGTCACTGGTGGACCTGTTTGCGGCCCTATGCCAAGGCGCGACCCTGATCGTGCCCAGTGAAGAACAGCGTCGCGACCCTCACCAATTGGTTGAGTTGATCCAGCAACAACGCGTGTCACACGCCTTCCTGCCGCCAGCCCTGTTGAGCGTGCTGCCACTGGATCGCCCGCTGGGCCTGGAGCACCTGCTGACCGGCGGTGACATCTGCGAGCCCCATGTCATCGCGCAGATGGCCGGGCAATGCGTCCTGCATAACCTGTATGGCCCTACAGAGGCGACGGTGCTGGTCAGTCGCCGTCGAATGCAGGCTGATGACAGCAATCTGAACCTCGGCACGCCCATCGCCAACAGCCAGGTGCTGATCCTCGACGAGCAGCGTCGGCCAGTCGAAGATCAGGTGGTGGGCGAACTGTACATTGTCGGCCCCGGGGTGAGCCTTGGTTACGTGAACCAGCCACAACAGACCGCCGAGTGCTTTGTGCGCCTTGTGCTGCCTGGCGGCCAGGCCTTGCGCGCCTACCGCACGGGCGACATGGCGAAATGGACGGCAAAGGGCATCGAACTGGTCGGGCGCCGGGACCTGCAGGTGAAGATCCGTGGTTTTCGGGTCGAGCCCCAGGAGATTGAGCAGTGCTTGCGTGCCAGCCAGCTTTTTCGCCAGGTTGCGGTGGTGATTGACCGTGATCGACGAATCCTCGCGTTCGTGGCGCACGCAGATGGCAGTGACTCAGGTACGGCCCTGGCCGCGTTAAAACAACATGCCGGGCAACGGCTGCCGGACTATATGCAGCCAACCGTGTGTACAGAGTTGCCGAGCCTGCCTTATGGCAGCAATGGCAAGGTCGATCGCCAGGCCTTGCTGGCGCTGGCGGTTCAAACTGTCTCGCAGCCTCCTCAGCGCCGCCCCCAAACACCGGTGGAAGGGCAATTGCTGGACCTGTGGAGTGAGCTGCTGAGATTACCGGCCGACGAGATATCGACTGACGACAGTTTTTTTCATCTCGGCGGCCACTCCATCCTGCTATCAACCATGCTCCTGCGCATTCGTGAGTTGTACGGGCGCAGCCTGCCTCTCAATCGGTTTATCGAGGCGCCCACGGTGCAGACGCTCGCGGCGCTGATGGGTGACAGTGCACCAGGTGCCGCTCCCACCGAACGGGCGATCAGCGATGCGCTGCGCACGCTGGATCTGGCGCTGTTACCAGCAGAGCGTGCCGGTGATCGTCACAAGGCTATCGTGACCGGCGCCAATAGTTTCCTGGGTATACATATCGTCGAGGCCTTGCTGATGGCCGGAGCGACCGAAGTCGCCTGCCTGGTGCGGGAACACCCAGGGCAATCGGCAACTGCACGCTTTGCCGAAGCCTTGCGTGAGTACCGCCTGGAACACCTGGACCTGAGCCGGGTGCGTGTATACACCACCGACCTGCGCCAACCGCGCATGGGGCTAGAGGCGCCGGTCTATGAGTACCTCGCCCGCCATTACGGGGTGCTGGTACACAGCGCTGCCCACCTCAATCACGTCATGGACTACGCGTCACTGGCCAAGGACAACGTGGAACCGGTGCTTGAATGCCTGCGCCTGTGCGAAACCCACTGTAAGAAAGTGCTCAACTTCGTGTCCACGTTATCTGCGTCAAGCAGCGTCGGGGCCGATGGGCAGGTGCTTGAAGCGCCTGCGGCAAGTACGCCACCGCTCTACATCAAGAACGGCTACAACCTGTCCAAATGGGTCGCTGAACGTCTGTTGGGGCGTGCCGCCGTACAAGGTGCCTGGGTCAATATCTACCGCCCCGGGAACATCAGTTTCAATAGCCGCAATGGCGTCTGCCAACCCCACAAGAACCGCCTGTTGCTGATGCTCAAGGGATCGCTGCAGTTGGGCCGGGTGCCGCGCCTGGGATTGAACTTCGACCTGATGCCGGTGGATTTCCTGGCACGTTTCATCGCCTTCCACAGCGGCAATTATGTTGCCCAGCGCAGCGTCTTCAACCTGCACAACCCGCAACCCTTGAAGTGGGAAACCTATGTCGAGTCGTTTCGCCAGGCAGGGCATGCGTTCGAGTTGGTGAGCGTAGCGGATTGGCAACACCATCTGCGCGAAGTGGATCGCGAGAATGCCCTTTTCGGTGTACTGGGGTTCTACCTCAATGGGCTGGGAGAAGACACGGGCGACATCTCCATGATCCGCCATGAGAACGCACGCCATGGTGTTGAACAGATGGGCGCGCAGTACCCCGAAAAAGAACCTGCGCTGTTACGCAGAGGGTGCCAGTACCTCAATGCCATTGGCTTTCTGTGAGCCTCGCCATCAGGAAAAACTTATGAGACAGCTGCAACCCGATACGTTGATTAAAAACCCCCAGGGCAAGCCTCTGGTGTCATCTGTGGTGATTGCCTGCAATGCTTCCAAGCTGTGGAAGGTTGTGGGGCGCTTTGAGGGTTTTGACGCGTTCATTCCTGCCCTGGCACGCATCACGATGACGGGCAGCGGCGTGGGATCGCTACGCAAGAAATACTTCCACGATGGCAATATCGCCGTGGAACAGCTCAATAGCCGCGATGAGCTGGCGATGCATATGACCTGGACGACAATCTATAACACCTTGGGCGTGGCCCGACTGTGGGCGGCAATGAGTGTTGAGTCGCTAGGGGAGAACCTGGCTCGGGCGACCTGGACCATTATCGCCGAGCCTGTCACTGCCGGTGATAACGAGGGCTTCGAACAGTTCATCCAGGATTTCGCCGACCGCGCACTGAATAACGTTTGCCATTTGCTTGGTTAAAAAAATGGCGCAGTGCACTGCTGCACTACGCCATGTTTATCGTGAGGTGATCAGATCTTGAAACTGTCGACCAACTGCTTCAAGCGATTGGCTTGTTGTGACAGCGCGTCGCAGTCTTTCAAGGTCTCGTTGAGGTTGGCCACGCCTTGCTGGTTAAGCAGGTTGATCTGGTTGATATCGACATTGAGCGTCTCCACCACGGCGGTCTGTTCCTCAGTGGCTGCCGCCACCGACTGGTTCATGCCATCGATCTCGACGATCCGCTGAGTCACACTGATCAAGCGTTCACCCGCCTGGTTGGCGACCTCGACGCTTTCTTCACTGGAGACCTGGCTGGCGTTCATCGTGGTGACCGCTTCGCGAGAGCCGATCTGCAATGAGGTGATCATCTTGTGGATCTCCTCCGCCGACTCCTGGGTACGGTGAGCCAGGTTGCGTACTTCGTCGGCCACCACGGCAAACCCACGGCCGGCTTCACCGGCACGGGCAGCTTCAATGGCAGCGTTGAGCGCCAGCAGGTTGGTTTGCTGCGAGATGCCTTTGATCACATCGAGAATATGCCCGATGTTGTCGGTGCTGGCATTCAGGGTTTCAATCTGCGTACAGGACAGGCTGATCTTCTGCGACAACTCGGACATCGCCAGGATGGTTTTCTCTACGACCTGGCGACCGTCATCGGCTTGCTCGCTGGCGCCGCTGGCATGTTGCGAGGCGTCAGCGGCGTTACGGGCGATTTCCTGAGTGGCGGCACCCAGTTCGTTAATCGCAGCGGCAACGCTGTTGGTGCGGGCGCTCTGCTCGTCGGAGCCGATAATCGAGGCGTTGGACGATGCCATCACGCGCTGGGACAGATCGTGCACATGCCTTGTCGCGGAAGACACTTCGCTGATCGAGGCGTGGATACGCTCGACAAACTGGTTGAAGGCGCCACCCAGCTCGCCGAACTCGTCCTTGCTTTCTACGACCAGGCGACGAGTCAGGTCGCCCTCGCCCTGGGCAATGTCTTGCATCGCACGGCCCATGGTTGTCAGTGGGCGCATCAGTACCTGAATCAACAGGCTCAGCAATACCGCAATCGCGGTGACGGCAATGAACATCGCGATCAAGGCGGAGGTGCGGAACTTGCTCAACGGGGCGTAGGCTTTGTCTTTGTCGATCGACAGGCCTATGTACCAATCTACGCCCGGCAAGCCGCTGATCGGGGTGAAGGACAGGATACGGTCCTGACCATTGAGGATCACATCCTGGTTAACCTTCTCAATACGGACGCTGCTGCCTGGGTAGATGTCCTTGAGGTTTTTCATCACCTGTTCCTGGTCAGGGCTGACGATCACCTGCCCGTCGCCACTAACCAGGAATGCATGACCAATACCGCCGAAGTCGACCGAGTTGATGATCTTCACCAGGGTTTGCAGGCTCAAATCCCCCCCTACGACACCAAGCAGCTCACCATTCTTCTTGACCGGCATCGCGATGGTGACGATCAAGCCACCGACAGCGGCCATATAAGGCGGCGTCAGCATGGGTTTGTCAGCCATGACCGCTTGCTTGTACCAGGGGCGCTGACGTGGATCGTAGCCATCTGGCATTTTCGCGTCAGGGCGCTGGGTGAAGACGCCGTTGGTTGAACCGACATACGTGAACTGGAAGTTCGAGGTGAGTGCCGGTTGATCAACCAAGCCAGGAAGGTCGGCATTGCTACCTTGGTGAGCAACGTTCTGCGCAAGATTTTCCAGGACTAGCACCCGACCACCGAGCCAGTTCTGCACGCTGCTGGCGGTCAGGTCACCCGACTGCTGGATGGATGATTCCAGGTTTTGCCTGATGGTATTGCGCTGCAGGTAGTCGTTGTACAACGTGAACAGCGCGAAGGCCAGAACCACGACGCCTGACGCTGCCAACAGAATTTTATGACTGAACTTGAGATTCATTTCATCGACTTCTTTTTGCCAAAAGGGGGTGAGCGTGCCGAATGCAACATTCCATGTACGGTATAGGCGAACTCTACGACCGCTCTATTTCGGTGCACGCATGGCTCATCAGGCTTTCGGCCAAGACTGGATAAATCTTAGGAATTTGTGGGATAGATCTTCTTTTTAAGTAGGAAACCGACAGGCGGTCTGGATAGGGCGCTCAGCCCTAAAACGACAAAACCCCCGCCTGCGTTAGCAGACGGGGGCTTCGGAATTTGATCTTGACGATGACCTACTCTCACATGGGGAAACCCCACACTACCATCGGCGATGCATCGTTTCACTGCTGAGTTCGGGATGGGATCAGGTGGTTCCAA
>NZ_MIFU01000118.1:0-17307 GCF_001855215.1 Pseudomonas sp. 06C 126
AGCCCAGCGCGGGGCAAGCCCGCTCGCCACAACTGCGCTATCTGCCTGGATCTAGGCGTTGCGGCAAAGTTGTGTAGATACCTATGCTGCGATAGCGGTGTATCAGTCAATATTTTCAGTGACTGGTACACCGCTATCGCAGGCCAGCCAGCTCCCACACTGGTTTTATAGTGCGCTCAAGCCTGTGCCAGCCCGCTAGACACCACTCGTGCGCGTATCCTTCCTACGGTTGAAATCTCCCCCGCCACCCCCATATGAGTTTCATCAGGGCATTTTCGCCCCGCAGCGTGGAGACTCTCCCCTTGACCACCATCGTTTCAGTTCGTCGCCACGGCAAAGTCGTCATGGGCGGCGACGGCCAGGTTTCCCTTGGCAATACCGTGATGAAAGGCAACGCCAAAAAAGTGCGTCGCCTGTACCACGGCCAGGTCCTTGCCGGTTTTGCAGGGGCCACCGCTGACGCCTTTACCCTGTTCGAACGCTTTGAAGGCCAACTGGAAAAACACCAGGGCCATCTGGTGCGCGCCGCTGTCGAGCTGGCCAAGGAGTGGCGCACCGATCGCTCCCTCAGCCGCCTCGAGGCCATGCTCGCCGTCGCCAACAAAGACGCGTCCCTGATCATCACCGGCAACGGTGACGTGGTTGAGCCCGAGAACGGCCTGATCGCCATGGGTTCCGGCGGCGGCTACGCCCAGGCCGCAGCCAGCGCACTGCTGAAGAAAACCGACCTGTCGGCCCGGGAAATCGTCGAGACCGCCCTGGGTATCGCCGGCGATATCTGCGTGTTCACCAACCACAACCTGACCATTGAGGAGCAGGACCTCGCGGAATAAGCCGTCGGCTTTTTCCTGCTTGAGGACCACACACCACTATGTCCATGACTCCCCGCGAAATCGTCCATGAACTCAATCGCCATATCATCGGCCAGGACGATGCCAAGCGCGCCGTTGCCATCGCCCTGCGTAACCGCTGGCGCCGGATGCAACTGCCCGAAGAATTGCGCGTTGAAGTAACGCCCAAGAACATCCTGATGATCGGCCCGACCGGTGTCGGCAAGACCGAGATCGCCCGTCGCCTGGCCAAGCTGGCCAACGCGCCGTTCATCAAGGTCGAAGCCACCAAGTTCACCGAAGTTGGCTATGTGGGCCGTGACGTCGAGTCGATCATCCGTGATCTGGCCGACGCCGCCCTGAAGCTGCTGCGCGAACAGGAAATGACCAAGGTCAGCCATCGCGCTGAAGACGCTGCCGAAGAGCGCATCCTCGATGCCCTGCTGCCACCGGCACGTACCGGTTTCAATGAAGACGCCGCTCCCGCCTCGGATTCCAACACGCGCCAGCTGTTCCGCAAGCGCTTGCGTGAAGGCCAGTTGGACGACAAGGAAATCGAGATCGAAGTCGCCGAACACGCTGGCGTCGACATCTCCGCTCCGCCTGGCATGGAAGAAATGACCAGCCAGTTGCAGAACCTGTTTGCCAATATGGGCAAGGGCAAGAAGAAAAACCGCAAGCTCAAGGTCAAGGACGCGCTCAAGCTGGTGCGCGACGAAGAAGCCGGGCGCCTGGTCAACGAGGAAGAACTCAAGGCCAAGGCCCTGGAAGCCGTCGAGCAGCACGGTATCGTGTTTATCGACGAGATCGACAAGGTGGCCAAGCGCGGTAACTCCGGGGGCGTCGATGTGTCCCGCGAAGGCGTACAGCGCGACCTGTTGCCGCTGATCGAAGGCTGCACGGTGAATACCAAGCTGGGCATGGTCAAGACTGACCACATCCTGTTTATCGCGTCCGGTGCGTTCCACCTGAGCAAGCCAAGCGACCTGGTGCCGGAGCTGCAAGGCCGCCTGCCGATTCGCGTGGAACTCAAGGCGCTGACCCCTGGCGATTTCGAGCGCATTCTCAGCGAACCGCACGCCTCGCTCACCGAGCAATACCGCGAGCTGCTGAAGACCGAAGGCCTGGGCATCGAGTTCCTGCCGGACGGTATCAAGCGCCTGGCGGAGATTGCCTGGCAGGTCAACGAGAAGACCGAGAACATTGGCGCCCGTCGCCTGCATACCTTGCTTGAGCGCTTGCTGGAGGAAGTTTCCTTCAGCGCCGGCGACATGGCGGGCGCGCAGAATGGCGTGGCGATCAAGATCGACGCCGACTACGTCAACAGCCACCTGGGCGAATTGGCGCAGAACGAAGACTTGTCTCGTTATATCCTGTAAGCCTGTGGGAGCTGGCTTGCCTGCGATGAGATCACTGCGGTATTTCTGACACCCCGCGGCGATCTCATCGCGGGCAAGCCCGGCTCCCACACAAGCCCGCTCCCACATTTTAAAGCCGGTTCCTTCAGGATCATCCATGAGCGGTTCCCCCAATGTCTAAAATGCCCACCGCCATCAACCTGCACAAAGCCTCCAAGACCCTGTCGCTGACCTACGGGCCGGACGAGGTCTATCACCTGAGTGCCGAACTGCTGCGGGTGCACTCGCCTTCCGCCGAGGTCCAGGGCCACGGCAATCCGATCCTGCAATTCGGCAAGCTCAATGTCGGCCTGACCAAGATCGAACCCGCCGGGCAGTACGCACTGAAATTGACCTTCGATGACGGGCATGACAGCGGACTGTTCACCTGGGACTACCTCTACCAACTCGCCGTACGTCAGGACGCGTTGTGGGCCGACTATCTTGCCGAGCTCAAGGCGGCCGGAAAAACCCGCGACCCGAGCCAGTCCGTCGTCAAGCTGATGCTCTAACTCAGGCTTCTTGCTCATTAGTGGGCATTTTCTAATTTCATCTGCTTGAATGCCCTGTCGTGTGGTCAACGATTGGCCCGCTTGCGCATTAAATAAAACTCGGGTAACCAATGGAATTGGCAAGTTCCCTGCATTTGACGATGTGGTATCAACGGTCACCCGAGCAGCAGTACCAGGCTTGTGTTGTGCCTCGATAGTTGGGGCACAGCGGTACCCGGTACTCGTCTTTCGGACAATGGAGCGTCGTAGATGAGTAATAAGAATAACGATGACTTGAAACGCCAGGCCTCGGAAAACACCCTGGGGCTGAACCCGATCATCGCGTTACGCAAAAAGGATTTATTGGCTTCTGCGCGGATGGTGCTGACCCAGGCCATCAAGCAACCGTTACACAGCGTCAAGCACGTCGCCCACTTTGGCGTCGAATTGAAAAACGTGGTGTTCGGCAAGTCCGAACTTGCCCCGGAAAGCGATGACCGTCGCTTCAACGACCCGGCCTGGAGCCAGAACCCGCTCTACAAGCGCTACCTGCAAACCTATCTGGCGTGGCGCAAGGAATTGCACGACTGGATCGGCGACAGCAACCTGTCGGAACAGGACATCAGCCGCGGGCACTTCGTCATCAACCTGATGACCGAGGCCATGGCGCCAACCAACAGTGCCGCCAACCCGGCCGCCGTCAAACGCTTCTTTGAAACCGGTGGCAAGAGCCTGCTCGATGGCCTCTCGCACCTGGCCAAGGACCTGGTCCATAACGGCGGCATGCCGAGCCAGGTGAACATGGGCGCCTTTGAAGTGGGCAAGAGCCTGGGCACCAGTGAAGGCGCGGTGGTGTTTCGCAATGACGTGCTGGAGTTGATCCAGTACAAACCGATCACCGAGCAGGTGCACGAACGGCCGCTGCTGGTGGTGCCGCCGCAGATCAACAAGTTTTATGTATTCGACCTGAGTCCGGACAAGAGCCTGGCGCGCTTTTGCCTGCGCAATAACCAGCAGACCTTTATTGTCAGTTGGCGCAACCCCACCAAGGCCCAGCGCGAATGGGGCCTGTCGACCTACATCGAGGCGCTCAAAGAGGCGGTCGATGTGGTGACCGCGATTACCGGCAGCAAAGACATCAACATGCTCGGCGCCTGCTCGGGTGGCATCACTTGCACCGCGCTGCTGGGCCACTATGCGGCGCTGGGCGAGAAGAAGGTCAACGCCCTGACCTTGCTGGTGAGCGTGCTGGACACCACCCTTGACACCCAGGTGGCCCTGTTCGTCGACGAGCAGACCCTGGAATCAGCCAAGCGCCACTCCTACCAGGCCGGCGTCCTGGAAGGCCGGGACATGGCCAAGGTCTTCGCCTGGATGCGCCCCAATGACCTGATCTGGAATTACTGGGTCAACAACTACCTGCTGGGCAATGAGCCGCCGGTGTTCGACATCCTGTTCTGGAACAACGACACCACGCGCCTGCCCGCGGCCTTCCATGGCGACCTGATCGAGCTGTTCAAGAACAACCCGCTGATACGGGCCAATGCCCTGGAAGTGTGCGGTACACCGATCGATCTCAAGCAGGTGACGGCCGACATCTACTCGCTGGCGGGCACCAACGACCACATCACACCGTGGCAGTCCTGCTACAAGTCGGCGCAATTGTTTGGCGGCAAGGTCGAGTTCGTATTGTCCAGCAGCGGGCATATCCAGAGCATCCTCAACCCGCCCGGCAACCCGAAGGCGCGCTACCAGACCAGCGAGAGCATGGGCGAGAAGGCCTTGGACTGGCAGGAAAACGCCACCAAACATACCGACTCATGGTGGCTGCACTGGCAGGGCTGGATAGGGGAACGCTCGGGCAAGCTAAAGAAAGCACCTACGAGTTTGGGTAACAAGACCTACGCAGCGGCAGAGGCTGCACCCGGCACATACGTTCACGAGCGCTAAGGCAAACACTTTTGCGCGATTGAAATGGGATCAAATGTGGGAACTCGGTCAGGGTGGGAGCGGGCTTGCTCGCGATGCACGCAACACGGTTTCTCTGTCAGGCCGAGTTGATGCCATCGCGGGCAAGCCCGCTCCCACACAAGCCCGCTCCTACATGGGCCGCATTCCAGCAGTAACACTTCACAGGGTTTGAGCATGCCGCAACCGTTCATCTTCCGTACCATCGACCTGGATGGCCAGACCATCCGCACGGCGGTACGACCGGGCAAGTCTCACTTGACGCCACTGCTGATTTTCAACGGCATCGGCGCCAACCTTGAGCTGGTGTTTCCGTTCGTCCAGGCCCTGGATCCGGACCTGGAAGTGATTGCCTTCGATGTACCCGGTGTCGGCGGCTCGTCGACACCCAGCCGCCCCTATCGCTTTCCCGGCCTGGCCAAGCTCACCGCGCGCATGCTCGATTACCTGGACTACGGCCAGGTCAATGCCGTTGGGGTTTCCTGGGGCGGCGCCCTGGCGCAGCAGTTTGCCTATGACTACCCGGAACGCTGCAAGAAACTGATCCTGGCCGCCACCGCCGCCGGCGCCTTCATGGTGCCGGGCAAGCCAAAAGTGCTGTGGCTGATGGCCAGCCCCCGGCGCTACATCCAACCGTCCCACGTGGTGCGCATCGCGCCAATGATTTATGGCGGCTCGTTCCGCCGGGATTCAAAGCTGGCCGCCGAGCACGCGAGCAAAGTGCGCTCGGCGGGCAAGCTGGGCTACTACTGGCAACTGTTCGCAGGCCTGGGCTGGACCAGCATTCACTGGCTGCACAAGATCAAGCAGCCGACCCTGGTGCTGGCCGGCGACGACGACCCGCTGATCCCGCTGGTCAATATGCGCATGCTGGCCTGGCGCATTCCCAATGCGCAGTTGCACATCATCGACGACGGCCATCTGTTCCTGATTACCCGGGCCGAAGCGGTGGCACCGATCATCATGAAGTTTCTCCAGGAAGAACGCTTGCGTGCGGTGATCCATCCGCAGCCGGCGCCCTACAGCAATACCTGAGCAGTAGCGGGTCAGGACGACCCTTACGCGCAACTTGGCCAGAACCGACTATGGTTCTGAACTGGCGTGCTTGTTGGCGAATTGACGAAGGAGTGTTGACCCATGCGTGACAGACCCGTAAATGTCCCGGCCCCCACACCCGCCGCGTTCATCAATGCACAAAGTGCAATCACCGGCCTGCGCGGCCGGGATCTGCTGTCGACCCTACGCAGTGTCGCGGCCCATGGCTTGCGCAACCCGTTGCACAGCGCCCGCCATGCCCTGGCACTGGGTGGGCAACTGGGTCGGGTGCTATTGGGTGAAACCGTACATGAGCCCAACCCCCACGACAGCCGCTTTGCCGACCCCACCTGGAAACTCAACCCCCTGTACCGGCGCAGCCTGCAAGCCTATTTGAGCTGGCAGAAGCAGACCCGGCACTGGATCGACGACAGCCACTTGAGTGACGACGACCGCGCGCGTGCACACTTTGTCTTCTCGTTGCTCAACGATGCGGTGTCGCCGTCCAATACCCTGCTCAACCCGCTGGCGATCAAGGAGTTGCTCAACTCCGGTGGCAACAGCGTGGTACGCGGCATGGGCAACCTGTTCGATGACGTGCTGCACAACAACGGCCTGCCGCGCCAGGTCAGCAAGCAGGCGTTTGAGGTGGGCAAGACAGTCGCCACCACGCCAGGCTCGGTGGTGTTTCGCAATGAACTGCTGGAGTTGATCCAGTACAAGCCCATGAGCGAAAAACAGTACGCCAAGCCGCTGCTGGTGGTGCCGCCGCAAATCAACAAGTACTACATTTTCGATTTGAGCCCGGCCAACAGCTTCGTGCAGTACGCCCTGAAGAACGGCCTGCAGGTGTTTATGGTCAGTTGGCGCAACCCTGATGTGCGCCATCGCGAATGGGGCCTGTCCACTTATGTGGCGGCGCTGGAAGAGGCGCTGAATATCTGCCGGGCAATCAGCGGCGCCCGTGAAGTGAACCTGATGGGCGCCTGCGCCGGTGGCCTGACCATCGCGGCCCTGCAAGGCCACCTGCAGGCCAAGCGCCAACAACGCCGGGTCGCCAGCGCCACCTACCTGGTCAGCCTGCTGGACAGCCAGATCGACAGCCCCGCCATGCTGTTTGCCGACGAACAGACCCTGGAGGCAGCCAAGCGCCGCTCCTACCAACAAGGGGTGCTGGATGGCCGCGACATGGCCAAGGTGTTCGCCTGGATGCGCCCCAACGACCTGATCTGGAACTACTGGATCAACAACTACCTGCTGGGCAAGGAACCACCCGCGTTCGACATCCTGTACTGGAACAACGACAACACCCGCTTGCCGGCAGCCTTGCACGGCGATCTGCTGGACTTCTTCAAGCACAACCCGCTGAGCCATCCCGGTGGCCTGGAAGTGTGTGGTACGCCCATCGATTTGCAGAAAGTCACGGTCGACAGTTTCAGCGTGGCCGGGATCAACGATCACATCACGCCGTGGGACGCGGTCTACCGCTCGACCTTGCTGCTGGGCGGTGAAAAACGCTTCGTGCTCTCCAACAGCGGGCACATCCAGAGCATCCTCAACCCCCCGGGCAACCCCAAGGCCAACTTTGTCGAAAACCTCAAGCTGAGCAGCGACCCGCGCGCCTGGTACTACGACGCCAGCCATATCGAGGGCAGTTGGTGGCCGCAGTGGCTTGAGTGGATCCAGCAACGCAGCGGGGTGCAACGCGAGACCCTGACGGCCCTGGGCAACCAGAACTACCCACCGATGGAGGCGGCGCCCGGCACCTATGTGCGGGTTCGCTGACACCCTGGCCCCTTGAACACTAAGAAGACTGGATGAAAACCCGCGACCGTATCCTTGAATGTGCCCTGCAGTTGTTCAACCAAAAGGGCGAGCCGAATGTTTCAACCATGGAAGTGGCCAATGAAATGGGGATCAGCCCCGGCAACCTCTATTACCACTTCCATGGCAAGGAACCCCTGGTCATCGGGCTGTTCGAGCGCTTCCAGGGCGAACTGGCCCCACTGCTCGACCCACCGGCGCAAGTGCAGTTGGCGCCGGAGGATTACTGGTTGTTCCTGCACTTGATCGTCGAACGCATGGCGCACTATCGGTTCCTGTTCCAGGACCTGTCGAACCTGGCCGGGCGCTTGCCGAAGCTGGCCAAGGGCATTCGCAACCTGCTGACCGCACTCAAGCGCACCCTGGCTTCACTGTTGGCGCGGCTCAAGGCCGAAGGCCAGTTGGTCAGCGAAACCCAGGCCCTGGGCCAACTGGTGGAGCAGATCACCATGACCCTGCTGTTTTCCCTGGATTACCAGCGGATTCTTGATCGCGAGGCTGAGGTGCGAGTCGTGGTCTATCAAGTGATGATGCTGGTGGCCCCGCACCTGTTGATGCCCGCACGCTTGGCGACCGAGCGTTTCGCCCTGCGTTACCTGGATGACCCGGTTTGACGGTCAAGGCCGAACCCCGCCTGTGGAAGGGGCCAGGTTCAGCCTCCCGTCAGGTTATCCCGACTTCCGGAACTGGTGCGTGAACTTGAACAGTTCACTGTCGCTGCTGATTCCCAACTTTCGATAAGCCGATTGTTTTTGTGTGCTGATCGTACTTGCACTGCGCGAGAACTTTGCCGCAATTGAGTTCACCGACATACCATCCAAAAAACACCGCAGTACTTCTTGCTCCTTGGGCGAGAGACAAGCGTTCAATTGCAACGGCGTTGCAAAGTCCATTTTCGACTTAATGCTCGCGACCTCAAGCACCGACTGCATGCCTTGCAGGGCTGGCACCATACAAGGTTGCAGGTATATGCGGCCCTGGGCGACGGTGCGAATCGCCGTAATCAACTCCGTCAAGTTCTGGGTTTTACCCAGAATCCCCCAACAGCCGGCTTTCAATGACAGTGAAACCGTGGCCGGCGTGTAGTGCGAACAGACAATCAACGGCCGGCACTGCCTGAAACGCCTGTTCAGCGCCTGGATCAGGCTGATGCCATCGCTGTCCGAGGGGGCCAGGATAAAGTCCATGACCACCACATCCACCGGGCGCCGGGCCAGCGCTTCCAACAACTCCCGCCCCGTTCCGAATGATCCGACCACGTCCAGATCGGTCTCTTTGCTCAAGCCCAGCTCGATGCCCTGGCGGACCATTGCGTGGTCGTCCAGCAGCATGACGGTATAAGGGGTGGCAATTGAAGTAGGCATAAATAGCCTCGCTTAAATGAATGCAGCAGCACATACCTGATCTGTTACTGCAAGCACGGTATACCCGGCCACACACTAGGATCAATACAACACAGCAATAAGTTAGATGCCTACAGCAATTACCTACAGACCATTCTTAGTACTACAGAAAATTCTGAAATTTATTAATTTTGTTTTCGAACAATTACGAGACAAAACTCGCTACTTCTCTATAGATGCAACGCGCGCAAACAGACAAATTAGGGCTCCCCGCCATTTAAGCACCCAGCGTTTGAAACACTGGCGGGCCACCCCGATGACTCACGACTGGAAACACCATGAAAGGCAACACTGTATCCACGCTTACAGCCGCGCTGGCCTTGACCGCCGCAGTATCACAAGCCGCCCACGCAGCAGATGGCGTTATCAACTTCAGCGGTCTGGTGACCGATGTCACCTGCACGATCGAGGGCGCGGCACCGGGCTCTGGGGCAGTGGTCAAGGACATCAACCTGGGGGGCGTGTCGGCTGCGCGCCTGGCCGTCGCAGGCAATCGCGCCAACCTCACAGGCTTCACCATTCGTATTGGCGCCCCCGGCGAAGGCAGTTGCACCAACGGGCGCACCGCCATGGTGGCCTTTGACCCGACCAGCCCGGCCATTGATGTGGCAACCGGGCGCTTGAACATCGACGGTTACGATAATCCGTCCGACAGCAGCAACGCCAAGAACGTACAGATCGAAGTCACCAACCGCGATGGCACGCCGATCAATCTTTACAGCGAAAAATCCACCGGTGTGGTGATCGCCGACAACCAGGCAGTGATCCCCCTGGCTGCGCAAATGTACGCCAGCGCGCCTGCCACCGAAGGCAAGGTCAATACCCGTGTCGGCTTTTTGATCGAGTACGCCGAGTAAGGGCGCAACCAGCCTTGCCAGTGCCGACCTGCGTGAATCGCGCAGTTCGGTACTGGCTGATGCGAAGAGATTTCAGACGATGAAAACAACAAACTGCCGGGTGCTGCTCGCCTGTGCCTGCTGCTTGTTACTGCTGCTGCCCCCGCCATCCCATGCCGGGGTGATTCTTCACGGCACACGGGTGATCTACCCCGCGCAACAGCAGGAGGTGGTGGTGCGCCTGGAGAACAAAGGGACACGTCCCGCGCTGGTGCAAGCCTGGCTGGACGCCGGTGATCGGCATTCGCCCCCCGCGGCGGCGAAAACCCCGTTCACCCTGTCGCCACCGATCTTGCGCATCGAGCCCCACCAGCAACAGGCGATACGCCTGCGGTACACCGGCGAGCCGATAGCCGAGGAGCGCGAAAGCCTGTTCTGGCTCAACGTGCTGGAAGTGCCGCCGCTTGCCACCGACGCGATGCAAAAGAACCAGATTGAACTGTCATTCCGCACCCGCTTGCGCGTCTTTCTGCGCCCACAAGCACTGCCTTACCCGGTCGACAGCGCGCCGGCAAAACTGCAATGGCAACTGCTGGCCCACGAACAAGGCCTGGCCCTGCAAGCCAGCAACCCGACGCCGTACCATATTTCGCTTGCCTCGATCGAGTTGTTGAGCGATGGCCAACGCTTCAGTAAAGCGCCGAACAAAGCCGCCGATGACAGCCTGCTGCTACCGGGTGGAGGCGTGAAGGTGTTTGCACTCCCCCTGCTACGCCAGCGCCCCCACGGCGAGGCCAAAGTGGAGTTCACCACGGTCAGCGATTTTGGCGCCCGCGTACGCCATTCCGTTGACCTTGGCCCTACGCCCGCCAAGCGAGTCACGCCATGAGTGCCTCCACCCGCTTCATGACGTTGACCGTTGCGCTGTTGAGCAGCGCCGCCGTGCAAGCGAGCGTTATCGTCAACAGCACCCGCATTGTCTATCCACAGAACGACAATGAAGTGACCGTCCGGCTTGAGAGCAAGAACCAGGCCCCGGTACTGGTCCAGGCGTGGCTGGACAGCGGCGATGAACAATCCACCCCGGACGTGGCCACCGCACCGTTTGTGGTCATCCCGCCGATCTTTCGCATGGAGCCGGGCAAGCAACAGGTTGTGCGCCTGGCTTATACCGGCCAGGACCTGCCCTCGGCCCAGGAAGGCCTGTTCTGGTTCAACCTGCTGGAGGTGCCCTCACAGCGCCAGGGCGCTGCACAGAGCAATCAGTTTCAGTTGGCTTTCCGCTCGCGC
The DNA here is from genome assembly GCF_001855215.1 of Pseudomonas sp. 06C 126. Lineage (NCBI taxonomy): Bacteria > Pseudomonadati > Pseudomonadota > Gammaproteobacteria > Pseudomonadales > Pseudomonadaceae > Pseudomonas > Pseudomonas sp. 06C 126. The sequence continues at coordinate 11,075 of NZ_MIFU01000118.1, forward strand.
ATCAAGCTGTTCCTGCGCCCGGCCAACCTGCCCTACGGAGTCGAGGCCGCGCCCGGCAAGCTGCAGTGGCAGCGCGTGGCCACCGAGCAGGGCCAGGCTCTGGACGTGTTCAATCCAAGCCCTTACCACGTGACCTTCGAACAGATCCGCGTGCAGGTGGCAGAGCAGCAGCACGTGCGCGAACCCGCGGCCTCGGGTGTTGAAAACATGGTGATACCCGGTGGCCGCCTGCGCTTCGCCTTACCTCGGCTCACCGCGCCTTTGAACAGCTGCGCGACTGTGGCGTTTGAGACATTGGATGATTTCGGGGCAAAGGTGCGGCACACCACCGAGGTCTGTCCATGATGGGCCAATGACGGCATCGGTAATGGGAGCTGTGGGGGGCTTTGTTGGGGCTGCTTCGCAGCCCAGCGCGGGCGATGCGGCGTGCCGACAAGCCCGCTCGCCACAGTAAGCCCGCTGGCCACAGCAGGCGCCGCGCGATATGGGGCGGCGCGGATTAATTCTTCAACACATGCCTTCGCTGAATGCCCATTGCCCGGGGTAGGGACGCCCTATGCCGGGATTTGGACAGCACTTGCCTTTGAGAATCGTAGATATGAGTTTCAACACCCTGGTGCCTAGCCTGCTGCTGAGCGGCGCCTATGCCATGGGCGCCCACAGTGCCGAACACGTCGAGTTCAACCCGGCCTTCTTCGCCGGTGCAGCGGCGGGTTTGCAGGTCGATATTGCCAAGTTCAACCAGGGTAACGTGGTGCTGCCCGGCAGTTACCGCACCGAGGTACACCTCAACGGGCAGTGGATCGGACGCGAAACCTTGACCTTCGTCGCACTCGACGGCCAGCGTAGCGCCCAGGTGTGCCTGGAGCGTGATGCGCTGCAGCGGTTTGGCATCGACCTGGGCAGCGCCGCATTTGCCCCCTGCGCCGATATCGCCACTTATCTGCCTGGCGCCAGCGGCCAATTTGACCCAGGCGAAAACCGCCTGGACCTGCAGGTGCCACAGGTTTACCTGGCTCGCCAGGCGCGGGGCTACATCGACCCCCGGCACTGGGACAGTGGCATCGATGCCGCCTTTGTGCGCTACAACGCCAATACCTTCAGCACCCAGGCCGGCGGGCGCTCACGGGGCTCGATGTACCTGGGCCTCAACACCGGGCTCAATCTGGGTGATTGGCACTGGCGTCACGACGCCAGTTACAGCCACTCCAACAATGCCAGCGGCTATCAAAGCAACGCCACCTATGTGCAGCGCGAGCTGAGCGCGTGGCAATCACAGTTGATGGTGGGCGAAATCTACACACCGGGGGAGCTGTTCGACAGCGTGCGCCTGCGCGGTGCCAGTGTGTCGAGTGATGACCGCATGCTGCCGGACTCCCTGACCGGTTTTGCGCCCGTGGTGCGCGGCGTCGCCGAGACCAACGCCCGCGTCAGCGTGCGCCAGCGCGGCGTGTTGTTGGACGAAGTCTCCGTCGCCCCCGGCCCCTTTGTGCTCAAGGACTTTTCCCCGACCGGCTATGGCGGCGACCTGAGCGTGACGATCACCGAAGCCGACGGGCGCCAGCGCGCGTTCATCGTGCCGTTCGCCGCCAATGCCAACCTGCTGCGTCCCGGCTATCACCGCCACTCGTTGAGTGTCGGTCAACTTGATGAAATCGGCCTGCGGCATCCGCCCAGCCTGGTGCAGGCCACTTATCAGCATGGCCTGAACAATCTGCTGACCGGCTACACCGGCCCCATGATGGGTGACGACTACCAATCGCAGTTGCTGGGCACGGCATTCAATACGCCATGGGGTGCGCTGTCTGTCGACCTGACCCATTCAAATGCCCATCTGCCGGGTCACGGCTCCCGTGACGGGCAGAGCGTACAACTGCGCTACAGCAAGAACTTCGCAGACACCGGCACCCACTTTGCCCTTGGCGCTTACCGTTACTCCACCACCGGCTTCCTGAGCCTGGGCGACGCTGCGCGCATTCGCGACCTCGCCATCGACGGGCTGAACCTGGACGACGTGACCCGCCTGCGCGCCCGCACGGACCTGAGCCTGAGCCAGGGCGTGGGCAGCGGTTCGGTGTACCTGACAGGTTCTGCACAAAACTACTGGAACCGCGCGCAGGGCAACCTGACGTTCACGGCGGGGTACAGCAGCACCTGGAAAGGCCTTCACTACACCGTCAGCGCCCAACGCAGCCGTGACGTGCTCAGTGAAAGGGTCACTCAGCAAGTAGACGTCACCTTGAGCCTGCCACTGGGCAGCGGCGCCCGCTCGCCAACCTTGACTACCACGGCCTACCGCGGCGACCAAGGCAGCGGTGAGCGGATCAGCCTGGGCGGCAGCCTGGGCGAACACAGTCAACTGAGCTACAGCGTCAGCCGCAGCCGGGCCCAGGGCAGCGGCAGCACCACCAGCGCCGACGCGAAATACCAGACAAACCATGGCGTGCTGTCTGCCGGTTATGGCCAGAGCGACGCCTACCGTTCGACCTCCCTGGGCATGACCGGGGGCATTGTCGCCCACTCGGGCGGGGTGATTTTTGCCCCCGAACTGGGCGATACCCTGGGCATCGTCCAAGCCCCCGACGCCCAGGGCGCGCAAATCAATGGTCACCACCGTTCGCAAGTCACCGACAGCGGCTTTGCCGTGGTGCCCCACCTGACGCCCTACCGCCAGAACATCGTCGAACTGGACCCCAAGGACCTGCCCGTCGATGTCGAGCTCAAGACGGCCTCGCAGAATGTGGCGCCCCGCGCCGGTTCGGTGGTCAAGCTGCAATTCGGCACGATCAGCGGTCAGGCCTTATTGATCACGGCACAGCGCCAGGACCGCAGCCCGCTGCCGTTCGGTGCCGATGTGTTCGACGAAGACGGTGCCAGCGTCGGGGTTGTCGGCCAGGGCGGCAAAGCGTTTGTCCGCGTGGCCCGCCCGTTGGGCCAATTGACCGTCAGGTGGGGCGCCGACGCCAGCACCGCGTGCCAGTTGCACTACGACGTGAACGCCCAGGCGCAGGCGGCTGGCACCCAGCGGCTGCGTCATCTGCACGCAGGCACCTGCCGGGGCGATGCAGCCAACGCCGCGTTGTAGACAGCCACGCACACGCCCTATTTCCCAGCGCAGGACAGACGATGAAACACCCCATCAAACTCATTGCAACACTGCTGATGTCCGGCCTCTCGAGTGCTGCGCACGCCGCGTGCGACAGGTATCAGAACGACACACTGACCCTCAACATGCCCGCCACTGTCACCGTACCGGCCAGTCTCCCGGTGGGTGCCGAAATTTTCAGTGGTACCTTCAGCGGCACAGCGCAGGCCTTCACCACGAACTGCCCCACCTTGACACTGTTGACGATCACCGGGCGCTACCAGACCAAAGACCCCGGCTACCCAGCGGCCTATCGCACCGAAGCGCCAGGTGTGGGCGTACGTCTGAGACTCACGAATGCCGCAGGCATCGATTATCCGTTCGCATTGCATAACCAGCAGAGCAGATTCTCAGGACAAGTCCACAGCTTCACCGGCGCGACGCTGAAGTTCTATAAAACCGGGCCGGTCACCGACGGCACCCTCCCGGCCGGGGCCATCCGGGTGAACCGGATGGACAACACCCCGGAGAGTTTCACCCTGCTGCTCGGCAACGCCGTGCGTTTTGTCAGCCCTGCTGCCACCTGCGACCTGGCAACCGGGGACGTCAACCGCACCATTGCACTCGATCCGGTCAAGGTCAGTACTTTGCAAAACGCCACCTTCGCCGGCGCCCGCGACTTCGAGCTCACTGCGATCTGCCAGGATGCCTCCCAGGTCACTTTCCGTTTTTCCGGCACCCCCGCCGGGGGCAACAACGCCCTCTTCGCCAATACCGGCACTGCCGGCGGCGTCGCACTGTGGCTGTATTCGCGGATCAATGGCGCAGTCCAGAACATCAACGCCGACGGCACCAGCGACACGCGCACGGTGGTGGTTTCCGGCGATCGCGCAGTCCTGCCGCTGGGCGCGGCTTATCACGCAAACGGCACGGTCAGCCAAGGCACCCTCCTCAGCACCGCTACCGTCAACATCACCTACAACTGAATCCCGGAGAACTATCTAATGAGCACCCGCAGACTCTCGCTACTGCTGGCCGTGACGGCTGGCCTCGCGGCCAACACGGCGCACGCAAATGCCACGGGCACCCTGCACTTCAACGGCCAGGTCGAGGCCGGCACGTGCAACCTGGCCGCCGGCGACGAAAACCGCACCTTTACGCTGCCGGCCATCAAGATCTCCGACTTCGATGCCGCACCGAGTGCGGGCGCGTTTGATTTCGAGATTTCGGCCGATTGCGAATCGGACATCCGCCACGTGACGTTCTTGTTCGCCGGCACGCCGTCGACCGGCAATCCGGCATTGTTTTCCAATACGGGGACATCGAAAGGCACGGCCTTGTGGTTGGCACACCGCGCGTCCCCGGTTTTTGCGATTGCTGCCAATGGCAACGTGGCCAAACGCAGCCGCAAGATTGCAACGAACAGCCACAAGGCGGTGATCCCGCTCACGGCGGCGTACCATAAAACCGGCGCAGCGATCAGCCAAGGCACGCTGGTGAGCGCGGTGACCGTTTCAATCACCTACAACTGATGGGTTTGGGTGGCGCTGGCGAAATAGCTCGTTGTGCACAATAAAAAAACGCCCGACCTTTGCAGGCCGGGCGTTTTCAGGTGTCCCGTAACGATCAGGACTGACTGGTAGGCGGGGTTACCGGCGTGACAGTCGGGGTAGCCGCAGCGGGCGTCGGCGCAGTGGCCGAGTTGGTCGCGGATGCCGGCGTTGCGGGTTTGGCCGCAGCGGCTGGCTTTGGTGCTGCTGGCTTCTTGGCTACAGCCGGCTTTTTCGCCGCAGGCTTTGCAGCAGGTTTGGCCACTGCAGGCTTGGCGGCCGGTTTGGCTGCAACGGGCTTGGCCGCAGGTTTCGCCGCAGCGGTTTTTGCCGCTGGCTTGGCGGCTGGCTTGGCTGCCGGTTTCGCGGCTGGCTTGGCCACAGGTTTTGCAGCAGCTTTGGCAGCCACTGGTTTCTTGGTCGCAGGTTTGGCCGCAGCGGTTTTTGCCGCTGGCTTGGCAGCTGCCTTGGCCGCAGGCTTAGCGGCAGGTTTGGCGGCGGCCTTGACCAACGGTTTGGCTGCGGTTTTCGCTGCGGGCTTGGCTGCCGCGGTTTTCGCAACCGGCTTGGCAGCAGGTTTTGCCGCCGCTTTGGCGGGAGCCACTTTGGCGCCGGTCAGTTTCTCGATCTGCTTGGTCAGGGTATCGACCTTGCTGTGCAGTGCCTTCACTTCATTGCGGCTAGGCACGCCCAGGCGCGAAATGGCACTGTTAAGACGCTTGTCGAGTGCACCTTCCAGTTCGCCCCAGGTACCCAGGACCTGTTTTTTGGCATCACTGATACGGGACTTGGCAGAGCTGGCGCTCGCCTTGGCCGCATCGACTTGTTTACCGACGGTGCTCTTGGTCAACTTCTCGGCCTTCTCGCCGTCTTTAACCAAAGTCTCGAAGAGTTTGCTGCCGTCACTGTCGATCTTCGAGTACACGCCTAAACCAGCCAGCCAGATCTTGCGGGAGTATTCTTCAACTTTCCCGACCCAAGAGCTGCCTTCTTTCTGAGTAGTCTTTTTAACAGCCATCCGATGTCTCCTTAGTGTTTACGCGCGACACGTTCGAGCAATGCCGTTAGCTCATCGAGCTTAGCAGAGAGTGTCTCCACGTCATGTTTAGACGCAATGCCGATACGATTCAAGGCACTTGCGACACGCGCATCAAAAGCCTTCTCGACTTTATCCAGTTGCACTTCCACACGACCTTTGACGCCGGAGACATTGCTCTTGACGTAATCAATCTGACTGTTGGCTGCATCAAGTTGTTCATTCACAACTTTTTTGCCTTTGCTTTCAACATGTTGACCGGACTTAACGAGTTCCTTGAAGTACTCGCTGCCTTCGCTGCCGACCTTCGCGTAAGCCCCCAAACCCGCCAACCAGATCTTGCGAGCATAGGTTTTAACCTCACTCAGAGCGTTGTTTTGGGTGTCGATTTTTTTCTTCAAAATAACTTTGGCCATGGTGCACCTCACGCATAAAAGGGTGGAGGAACTGCCCACAGGAGTTGAGGGCTGACTACAAAGTAGGGAGAAAAATTAGAATCGGCACCCTAACAAGCAGCCCTTTCTAAGGCGCTCAAGTACCACTTCGTGCCTAGTCGTGGCGA